>NZ_DASWSJ010000367.1:0-5022 GCF_036402745.1 Actinophytocola sp.
GCTTTCCCTTACGAGCGAAGCATCTCTGCTACCAGGAAGGCCAGCTCGAGGCTCTGCTGCGTGTTCAGCCTCGGGTCGCAGGCCGTCTCATAGCGGCCGTGAAGGTCGTCGTCCGAGATCTCCTGGGCGCCGCCCAGGCATTCCGTGACGTCCTCGCCCGTCAGTTCCACGTGGATGCCACCCGGGTGGGTGCCCAGGTGGCGGTGCACCTCGAAGAAGCCCTGGACCTCGTCGACGATTCGATCGAAGTGGCGGGTCTTGTAGCCCGTCGACGACTCGTGGGTGTTGCCGTGCATCGGGTCGCACTGCCAGATCACCTGGTGGCCGGACGCGGTCACCTTCTCGATGATCGGGGGCAGCACCTCGCGCACCTTGCCGTTGCCCATGCGGCTGATCAGGGTCAGCCGGCCGGGAACGTTCCGCGGGTCGAGGCGCTCGACGTACTCCACCGCCATCTCCGGCGTGGTGCCCGGGCCGATCTTGACGCCGACGGGGTTGGCGAGCAGCTCCGCGAGCGCGATGTGCGCGCCGTCGAGCTGCCGGGTGCGCTCGCCGATCCACAGGAAGTGCGACGACAGGTCGTAGAGCTTCGCCTGGTCGTCGCTGGCGTGGTCCAGCCGGAGCATGGCGCGCTCGTAGTCCAGCAGCAGCGCCTCGTGGCTCGCGAAGATCTCTGTGGTGTGCAACGACGAGTCCTCGACCCCGCACGCCGCCATGAAGCGCAGGCCACGATCGATCTCCGTGGCGATGGCCTCGTAGCGCTCGCCGGCGGCGGAGTTGCTGACGAAGTCCTTGTTCCACTCGTGCACCTTGGTGAGGTCGGCCTCGCCCGCGGCGGTGAGGGCACGCAGCAGGTTCATGGCGGCACCCGCATTGGCGTACGCGCGGATCATCCGGCCCGGGTCGGGCACCCGCGCCTCGGGCGTGGGCACGAGCGAGTTGACGATGTCGCCGCGGTAGACGGGCAGACCCAACGCGTCCGTGCCGTTGGAGCGGGGCTTGGCGTACTGGCCGGCGATCCGGCCGACCTTGACCACCGGCATGCTGGCGCCGTAGGTAAGCACCACGGCCATCTGCAGCAGCGTGCGGATGTTGCCCCGGATGTGCGGCTCGGTGTTGTCCACGAACGTCTCGGCGCAGTCGCCGCCCTGCAGCAGAAAAGCCTCGCCGCGCGCGACCTCGGCGAGCTTGGTGCGCAGCCGGTCGACCTCGGAGGGCACGGTGATCGGCGGCACGCTCTCGAGCAGGGTGCGCACCTGGCGGACCTGCTCCGGGTTGGGCCACTCCGGCTGCTGGGCGGCACGGCGCGCGAGCGCATCGTCCAGGCGGGCACGCAGTTCGGGCGGCAGCGGTGGCAACTCGGGGAGAGTGTCCACCGGAACGTCCACAGTCCAGTTCACGGCACAAGGGTATCGGCCGGGGTCACCCGCCTTTTCGCCGACAGCGATGCCGGTTGCCGGTCGGGTGCAAGCCGTGGTTGCGTGAGCGCCATGAGTGCGCCGCCCACGCTGTACGAGTGGATGGGCGGCGCGCCCGCCCTCGAGAAGCTCTTCGACACGTTCTACCGGCACGTTCGCGACGACGCCGTGCTCGAACCGGTGTTCCGGCACATGGACCCCGACCACTCCCGGCACGTCGCGGCGTGGGTCGGCGAGGTGCTCGGCGGGCCCCCCGCCTACTCGTCCACGCGCGGCGGGCACTCCCACATGGTGAGCAGGCACGTGGGCCGCGCCATCACCGAGTCGCAGCGCCGGCGGTGGCTGGCGCTACTGCTCGACACGGCCGACGAGGTCGGCGTGCCGGACGACCCGGAGTTCCGCGCGTCGCTGGTGGGCTACCTGGAGTGGGGCAGCCGGCTGGCGGTGCTGTTCTCGGCACCCGGCGCGTCGCCGTCGGTGGACGAGCCGATGCCGACGTGGGACTGGGCCAAGCCGCCGTGGCAGCCGCCGGCCGGCTGACGGGCCGCTAGAGCGCCGGCCGGTCGCCCGCCCAGGGATGGGCGCGCTCGAGCTGGCCGGCCAGCGACAGGAGCTGGTGCTCGCCGAAGGACGGGCCGATCAGCTGCACACCCATGGGCAGGCCCACAGAGTCGCGGCCGGCCGGGACGGCGGCCGCCGGGTAGCCGAGCACGTTCCACGTCGGGAAGTACGGGATGCCCATCGACACGCCGGCGAGCGTGTGGGCCGCCCCCGCGCCGTGGTAGCGCCCGATCCGCGGCTGCCGGCCGGTCCACCCCGGCTGCAGGATCACGTCGAAGTCGTGGAAGAAGCCGCGCATCCGGCCATCGAGGTCGTGCTCGGCCGCCCGCGTCCGGGCCAGCACCCCGTCGGGGATGCGCCGGCCGACCGCCGCGATCCGGCGGGTGCGCGGCTCCAGCCACTCCGGGTGCGGCAGGGCGGCGACGTCGTCGGCCACCCCGCGCAGGTAGCGGATCATGAACTGCTGGGTCGGCCGGACCCCCAGTGGCGGGTCGGCCACGACCACCTCGTGGCCGAGCGCGCGGAGCCGCTCGGCGGTCTCGAGCACGGCCTGCTTGCGCTGCGCCTCGATCGGCACCTTGCCGAGCGGCGTGCGCCACGCCAGCGCGATCCGCAGCGGCTCGGGATCGGTGTCGGCCGAGTCGCGGTAGAGCCCGCCGGGGTGGTCCTCCTCGGCGATGACGTCGAGCATCGCGGCGGCGTCGGCCACCCGCCGGCCGAGCGGGCCGACCACGGACAGCCCGTGCCAGTGCTCCTCCGGGCCCATGTCGATGAGCCCCCGCGTGGTCTTCAGGCCGAACAGCCCGCAGAACATCGCCGGGATGCGCACGGACCCGCCGCCGTCGGAGCCCGTGGCCGCGCCGACGACCCCGGCGGCGACCGCGGCGGCCGAGCCACCCGACGAGCCGCCGGACGTGTGGTCGAGGTGCCACGGGTTGCGGGTGGCGCCGTGGGTCAGCGTCTCGGTGAACGGCCACAGGCACCGGTCGGGCGTGTTCGTGTGCCCGACGATGACCGCGCCGGCCGCGCGCAGCCGGGCAACCGTCGGCGCGTCCTGCTCCGCCGGCGGGAACTGCGGGCGCCCGCCCATGCCGGTGACGTCGCCGGCGACGTCGAGGTCGTCCTTCACCGCGATCGGCACGCCGAGCAGCGGCGTGCGCTCCCCCGCGTCGAGCCGGCGCTGGGCCTCGGCGGCCGCGGCCCGGGCCTCGGCGGCGTAGACGATCCGGAACAGGTTCAGCCGCGGGTCGACCGCGTCCGCCCGGCGCAGCACCGCCTCGAGGAGATCGGGCGCGGAGACCGTGCCGTCCCGCAATGCCTGCGCCTGCGCGTCCGCGCCCGCCCACAACAGCTCATCGAGGTCCATGCGGCGCACTTTAGTCCCGCACGGCTGGGATCAGCCGAAGAAGACCTCTGCCTCCTGGTAGCGCTCCAGCGGCACGGTCTTGAGCTCCGCGGTGGCCTCGGCCAGCTTCACCCGGACGATGTCGGTGCCACGCAAGGCGACCATCACGCCGAAGTCGCCCGCCTGGACCGCGTCCACCGCGTGCAGGCCGAAGCGCGTGGCGAGCACCCGGTCGTAGGCCGTCGGGGTGCCGCCGCGCTGGGTGTGGCCGAGCACGACCGCGCGCGACTCCTTGCCCGTGCGCGCCGCGATCTCCTCGGCGAGCCAGGTGCCGATGCCGCCGAGCCGGACGTGCCCGAACGAGTCCTTCTCGCCGGTGAGCAGCTTCTCCTCGCCGCCCTCGGGCAGCGCGCCCTCGGCGACGACGATGATCGGGGCGTACTCGCGCTCGAAGCGGCGCTTCACCCACTCGACGACCTGCTCGACGGAGAACTGGCGCTCCGGCACGAGGATGACGTTGGCGCCGCCGGCGAGGCCGGAGTGCAGCGCGATCCAGCCCGCGTGCCGGCCCATCACCTCGACGACCAGCGCCCGGTGGTGGGACTCGGCGGTGGTGCGCAGCCGGTCGATCGCCTCGGTCGCGATGTGCACCGCGGTGTCGAAGCCGAACGTGTAGTCGGTGGCGCCGAGGTCGTTGTCGATGGTCTTCGGCACGCCGACCACGCCGATGCCGTCGTCGGTGAGCCGCTTGGCGACGCCGAGCGTGTCCTCACCGCCGATCGCAATGAGGGCGTCGACGCCGTGCTCGGCGAGGTTCTGCTTGATCCGGTCGACACCGCCGTCGATCTTGTACGGGTTGGTCCGGGACGAGCCGAGGATCGTGCCGCCGCGGGTGAGGATGTCCTCGACGTCGTCGAGCCCGATCGGCTTGAGCAGGCCCTCGATCGGCCCCTGCCAGCCGTTGCGGAAGCCGACGGTCTCCCAACCGTGGGCCTCGATCCCCTTGCGGACCACGGCGCGGATGACCGCGTTGAGTCCTGGACAGTCACCGCCACCAGTGAGCAAGCCGACGCGCATGTGCTCAATCCTCCATCCGGCCGCTAGAGCTGAGGTCCTGTTTGGGTCTACAGGTCCGTAGCGTGCCACCCTCTGGATCGGTGCAGCAACCGGCCTCCGTTAACGCGCGGCGAACCCGCGGCGAACCCACTCGGCCTCGATCACCCGCCACCGCGCGAGGTTGTGCCGGGCGTCGGCCAGCGCGTCGTGGGCGTCCTTCGGCGGGGCCGGGAGCGGGGGTTTTCCCACGTCCTCCCACCGCTGGCGCAGCTCCCGGGTGAACCGCGGCAGCTCCCGCGGCAGCGCCGGCATGTCCCCCCACAGCTGGGCGAGCGCGACGTGGTCGTAGGCGGCGAACCACGCCCAGAGCTCGACCTTGTCCCGATCGCGGTTCAAGAACCGCAGCAGCCGCGCACGCATGGTGGCCCGGTCGCACCACGCGGGGTCGGCCGGCGATGGCAGCTGGTTGAGCACGTGCTCGCGCACCCACTGGCCGGCCCGAGCGGGGTCGAACTCGGTCGACACGGCGTAGAACTCACGACCGCTCTCGTCGACGACACCGATCGACACCAGGTCGATGGTGGTCCCGTCCTCGATGAACTCCGTGTCGTAGAAGAACCGCATCGGGGCAGATTAGACGTG
>NZ_DASWSJ010000368.1:0-12903 GCF_036402745.1 Actinophytocola sp.
GGAGGACTTCCGGAGGTGGGGCATCGCCGAGGTCGGGCCGTCCCTCGCCAAGCAGGACGCGACCTACCAGCCGCTGGCCGACGAGCTGGCGAAGGCCTCGGACGCCGTGGGCGCCTTCGACTTCGACAAGCTGAAGAGGGCCGCCGGCCGGATCAAGGAGCTCTGCGCGGACATCTAGCCGGTGGCGCCGCCGAGGACCGCGGTCAGCCACCGGGTGGCCGCGGTGTAGTCGGCGTCGGTGTTGCCCGCCGACGCGGTGACCGAGGGCGCGCCGGGCTCGGCCTTGGGGTAGGAGCCGAGGAAGCGTAGCTGCAGGCAGCGCCGGTGCAGTGCGGCGAGGGCGTCGCCGACCCGCTGCTCGGCGACGTGGCCGTCGAAGTCGAGGTAGAAGCGGTACTGGCCGAGCCGGTCCTTCTGCGGGCGGGACTCGATGCGGCTGAGGTTGATGCCGCGCAGGGCCAGCTCGGTGAGCATCTCGGCCAGCACGCCGGTGCGCTCGGCGGCGGCGACCGCGACGATCGACGTGCGGTCCGAGCCGGTGGGGGCGGGCAGCTCGCCGGGCCGGCGGAGCAGCAGGAACCGGGTCACCGCGCCGTCGACGTCGGCGACGCCGGTGGCCAGCACGTCGAGCGCGTAGTGGGCGGCGGCCACGGGGGCGGTGATCGCGGCGTCCCACTCGCCGCCGAGCACGCCGACCGCGGCGGCCGCGGTGGAGTTGGCGGCGGCCTGGGTGGCCCGCGGCAGGTGCTCGGCGAGCCAGGCCTGGACCTGGGCCAGGGCATGCGGGTGGCTCGCGACGCTGCGCACGTCGGCGGCGGCGAGCCCCGGCCGGGCGAGGACGGCGAACCGCACGGGCAGCACGACCTCGGCCACCGCGACCAGGGGCTCGTCGACGGCGAGCGCGTCCATGGTGGCCGAGACGGCGCCCTCGATGGAGTTCTCGACGGGGACGCAGGCGAGGTCGGCCTCGCCGGCCCGCACGGCGGCGAGGGCGAGCGGCACGGTCGCGACGGGGACCAGCGGGTCCTCCGGCCGCGCGTAGGCGAGCGCGGCCTGCTCGGTGAATGTCCCTTGTGGTCCGAAATAGGCGATGCTCGGCACGGGGCCACCCTACGCAGCCTCAGCGCGGGTAGGCGCCGCCGTCCAGGCCGATCACCTGACTGGTGAGATATCCGTTGCCCAGCACGGCCATCGCGAGGTCGGCGACCTCCTCGGGTCTGCCGTAGCGGCCGACCGGGATGCGGATCGGCACGTCGGGGCCGGCGCCGGGGAACATGCGGGTGTCCTCGACCAACGCCGGCGCGAGCGCGTTGACCGTCACGCCGTGCGCGGCGACCCGGGCGGCGAGGAAGTGGACGAGCCCGTGCAGGCCGGCCTTGGACGCCGCGTAGTGCGGGCCGATCATGCCGCCGGTGAACGCGGCCACCGAGGACATGAACAGCACCCGGCCGTGGCCGCGCTCGACCATGCCCGGGAGCACGGCCTGAGCCAGCAGGAACGGCGCGCGCAGGTTGACCGCGAGCGTGTCGTCCCAGGTCGCGAGGTCGACGTCGGCGTATTCCAGCATGGTCGCCGTGCCCGCGTTCGGGATCAGCACGTCGACGGGCCCGAGCTGCGCGGTGACCTGCTCGACGAGCCGCGCCGGGGTGTCCGGGTCGGCCAGGTCGGCGCCGAGCGCCAGCGCGTCGACTCCCGCCGATCGGGCCAATGAGACCAGCCGTTCGGCTTGCTCGGAGTGCGCACCATAGGTGAACGCCACGCGAACTCCTGCGGCGACGAGCCGCTCGCCCAACGCGCCGCCGATGCCGCCGGACGCGCCCGTGAGCAGCGCCGTTCGGCCGGCCAAGTCGTTGTCCGCCACAAGAATCCCTCTTCCCGGTGTCACGCGAGATGAACGGTGGCCACCCGGACGGGGTCGCCGAGCCGGGCTACGTGTCACCTGTTTGCGGTTACGCGCGGTGCCACCAAAGTGCCATGCTGGAGCCGTGACCGCCGATTCGGAGGCAGAGAGCTCGGAACTCGCGACCGGACGATTGGCGCTGGTGCTCTGCGCGGTGGAGGAGCCGCTCGTGCAGGCGTGGGCGGACGCCGTTGCGGAGCGTCGTGACGTGTGGGTGCACCGGGGGTCGGTGCTGGACGTGGACGCGCAGGCCGTGGTCAGCCCGGCGAACTCGTACGGGTGGATGCGCGGCGGCATCGATGCCGTGTATGCGCAGACGTTTCCGTCCGTGGAGCAGCACGTGCGCAGCGCCGTGCTCGCCTACCACGGTGGGGAGCTGCCCGTCGGCCAGGCGCTGATCGTGCCGACCGACGCGCCGTCGCCGGCCTGGCTGATCAGCGCGCCGACGATGCGCGAGCCCGGTTCGGTGCTGGCGCCGGACACCGTGCACCCCTATCTCGCGGCGCGGGCGGTGTTCCGGCTGTGGTGTGACGGCCGGCTGGAGGACGACCGGCCGGTGCGCCAGGTGGTGCGCACGATCGCGCTGCCGGGGCTGGGCACCGGCGTGGGAGGCGTGGCGCCGCGGACGTGTGCCAGACAGGTGATGGCCGCGTGGGACGAGGTGTTCGACACCACACGGCCATAGGTTCGCTCACGTCACCGCGGCGGCATGATCCGCCCGTGCGCGCATACCCGTGCGGCGACTACAGGTGACGGAATTGCCAGGCGAGATTCACACGTTGGGTGGTCGCCAAAATGGCAGGCGCCGGGTTAGCTGAGTGGTGACCGGATTTCCGAGCTAGGAGGTCGAATGTCGTTAACGGTTTCCCCCTCGCTGTTGGAGAAGGCGCAGCGCGGGCCCGTGTCCGACGACGATTTCATCGCGTGCATCCGTGACTCGCTGCCCTATGCGTGGTCCGTGGTCACCGACGTCGCCGAGCAACTGGCCGTCGGGGGCGGCGCCTTCGCCGACAACCAGAAGGAGCCGCCGGACGAGGCGGCCCGCGGGCAGCTGCTGCGCCTGGTCGGGAGCGACGCCATGCGTGCCGCGGTCGAGCGGCACCTCAACGTCCGGCTCGCCTTCCAGAACTGTCACCGGCTCGCCCTGTTCGACCCCGCGGCGCACGAGGAGTACGCCGAGTTCGTCAGCCCGCGGTCACAGCTGCTCAACCAGAGTCCCGAATTAGTGAACTGCTGACCTCGAAAAAGGGAGCCAACGGCGGCTCCCTTTTTCGAGACGTCACTCATGCATTTATTGCGATATTTTCAGTCCGATCTTTTGCGGTCTCCCGACCACGCCGCCCCGGCCGGCGCCGAGGGGCCGGGACGGCGCAGCGTGTACTGGGTCACAGTGCCCAAACCGCCCCGACGCCTTACGTTTGACGGATGCGGGCGACACACGTGCGGCCTGTCCGCTCCGGCCGCGACCTGAGCCCCTACGTCGAGCTGCGCCGGGAACAGTGGCGCGAGCTGCGCCGGGCCACCCCGCTCACCCTCACCCTCGACGAGCTGGTCGCGCTGCGCGGGCTCGGCGACCCGGTCGACCTCGAGGAGGTCGTCGACGTCTACCTGCCGCTGTCGCGCCTGATCAGCCTGCAGGTGGCGGCCCGCCAGCAGCTGTACGAGGCCACCACGTCGTTCCTCGGCGAGGACCCGACCGAGACCACGAAGGTGCCGTTCGTCATCGGCATCGCGGGCAGTGTCGCGGTCGGCAAGTCGACCACCGCCCGGCTGCTGCAGACCCTGCTGGCCCGCTGGCATGATCACCCACACGTGGACCTCGTGACCACGGACGGCTTCCTGCTGTCGAAGGCGGAGCTGCTGCGGCGGGGCATCATGCACCGCAAGGGTTTCCCCGAGAGCTACGACCGGCGCGGGCTGCTGCGGTTCGTCTCGGACGTGAAGTCGGGCGCGGCCGAGGTGCGCGCGCCGGTGTACTCGCACCTGGCCTACGACATCGTGCCGGACGAGGTGCAGGTGGTGCGCAGGCCGGACATCCTCATCATCGAGGGGCTGAACGTGCTGCTGCCCGGGCAGGGCCTCACGGTGGCCGACATGTTCGACTTCTCGATCTACGTCGACGCGCACACCGAGGACATCGCGCGCTGGTACGTCGAGCGGTTCCTGGCGCTACGCGACACCGCGTTCACCGACCCCGGCTCACACTTCCACCACTACGCCGCGCTGACCGACGGCGAGGCGCGGGCCGAGGCGACCCGGCTGTGGCAGGAGATCAACGAGCCGAACCTGGTGCACAACATCCTGCCGACCCGCCCGCGGGCGACACTGGTGCTGCGCAAGGACGCCGACCACCGCACGAGCCGGGTCCGGCTGCGCAAGCTCTGAGACTGTCGGTGGCGCGTGGTTAGGTTGCGCGCGTGGACGAGTCGAGATTTCTCGAGTGCCTGGAGGCCGACTACCAGCGGCTGCGTGCGGTCGCACCCGGCGCCCTGGGCGAGCCGGTGCCCACCTGCCCGGGGTGGACGATGGCCGACCTGGCCAGGCATGTCGCCGAGGTGTACCTGCACAAGACCGAGACCATGCGCCGCGGCGAGTGGCCGCAGCCGTGGCCGCCGGACCTGGGCGACGACCCGCTGGCCGCGCTCGACCGCGCCTACCGCGAGCTCACGTGGGAGCTCAACACGCGCAAGCCCGACGAGCCGGCGCTCACCTGGTACACCCCGGTCCAGACGGTGGGCTGGTGGGCGCGCCGGATGGCGCAGGAGACGGTCATCCACCGGGTCGACGCCGAGCTCGCGGCGGGCCTCGAGCCCACGCCGATCGCGGCCGACCTCGGGGCGGACGGCATCGACGAGGTGTTGGTCTGCTTCCTCGCCTACGCCTCCAGCGAGTACCCGGAGGACCTCGGCGACCACCTCGACAGCTGCGACGGCAGCACCGTGCGGATCGACACCCCGGAGGCGAGCTGGCTGGTTCAGCTCGGGCCGGGTGTGGTCACCGTCGAGCGGGGTCAGGCCGACGCCGAGGCGGTCGTGCGCGGGTCCGAGGACGCGGTGCTGCGGTGGCTGTGGCGGCGGGTGGGCAACAGCGGGGTCGAGCTGGACGGAAACCGCGGGGTGATCGGCAAGCTGCACCAGCTCCTGGGGGACACCACGCAATAGTCTGACCTCATGCCGGTGCGGGTGGCGCTCGTCGACGACCACGAGGTGGTGCGGCGCGGGCTGCGTGACCTGCTCGACGGCGAGCCGGGCATCGAGGTGGTCGCCGAGGCGGGCGGCGTCGCCGAGGCGCTCGCCCGGATCGGCGCCACCGCGCCGGACGTCGTGGTCATCGACATCCGCCTGCCGGACGGCGACGGGGTCTCGCTGTGCCGCACGCTGCGCTCGCTCGACCCGGCGCCCCGCTGCCTGGTGCTCACCGCGTTCGACGACGAGCAGGCCCTGGTCGAGGCGATCATGGCCGGCGCGTCGGGATACCTGCTCAAGCAGGTGCGCGGCCAGGACCTGGTGGACGCGGTCCGCGAGGTGGCCGCCGGCCGCTCGCTGCTCGACCCGGTCACCACGGCCCGGGTGCTGGACCGCATGCGCCGCTCCGCGGAGACCGACGAGCTGGCCGTCCTCACCGACCGGGAGCGCCGGGTGCTGGAGCTGATGGGCGAGGGGCTCACCAACCGGCAGATCGCGGAGCGGCTGTTCCTGGCGGAGAAGACCGTGAAGAACTACGTCACCTCGGTGCTGGCGAAGCTGGGCATGGAACGCCGCACCCAGGCCGTGGCCTGGATCGCCCGCCGCCCGCGGAGCTGACCGGCCGGGGCGCCGCGAGTGGGAAATCGCGGCGCCCCGGCCCCTTCCTGGTCACGCTGGTGCGACAGTCGCCTCCGCCGGGCGGGGGCGCAGCGTGACCCAGGTGGTCACCATCGTGGCGAGCAGGGTCAGGGCGGTCGCCGTGCCGATCACGGCGAGGTAGATCCAGATCGGGCCCTTCGGGAGCAGCGAGCCGTCCGTCACCAGGGTGAACGGCAGCAGGGTCGTGGCGGACACGACGGTGCCGAGCACGATCCCGATCGCCGACACCATGCCTGCCTCGACGAACATCATCCGGAGCACCTGGCCGCGGGTGGAGCCCGTCAGGCGCTGCAGGCCGAACTCGCGGCGCCGGGCGGAGGTGGCCATCACCTGGCTGTTCACCACGGAGATCGCGGTGTAGGCCACGATCATGCCGGCCATCAGGTAGTTGATCCACGCGCCGAGCTGCTGGTCCTTGGCGTACGCGGCGGTCAGCACGTCGCGGTCGGCCACCGCCACCCCGGGCCGGTCGGCGACCAGCGAGGTCAGCGACCGGGACAGCGCGTCCAGGGACGTCCCGGGGTCGGCGCGGACCATGATCTGGGCGGGCAGCCCCGAGGTGGTGTGCGCGGCGACGAGGTCGGCCGGCATCAGCACGGTCTGGAAGCCCTCGCGGCCCGGGTAGAGGCCGACGATCCGCACGTCGACCTCGGCGCCGTCGCCCATGCGCATCGTGATCGTGTCGCCGACGCCGCGGCCGAGCGCCGCCGCGTGCTCGGCCGGCAGCGCCACGGTGTGGCCGGTGAGGTCGGCGAGCGTGCCGTCGGTGACCCGCACCGCGGTCGTCTCCGCCGCGCCCTCGGCGCTGACGCCCTGGATCATCCAGCCGTCCTCGCTCTGCGAGGCGTCGTGGGGCGCCGCGACGTACCCGGTGGTGCTCGCGAACTCCGAGGCCGCCGCGACACCCGGCACCGCGGCGACCTCGGCGACGAGGTCGCCAGGCAGCCCGCCGGTCGACGAGTTCAGCACCAGGTCGGCCCGCAGGTTCTCCCCGTACGCCTCGTTCGCGACCGCCACCTGCGTGGTCTGCAGGTAGATGTTGGCCGTGGCGATGCCCGTGGCCAGCATGATCGGCGTGACCACCGCGGCCACCCGCACGGTCCGGGTCTTGGTGTTGAGCGTCGCGAGGTAGCCGGCCGTGCCGGACACCGCGCGCACCGGCCAGCGCAGAACCGCGAGCATGACCCGGGTGATGCCCGGCGCGACCAGCGCCAGCCCGATCGCCCATAGCAGCACCGACGGGCCGGCCGTGCTGGCCGCGATCGGCCCGGTCATCACCGCGATCGTGACGATGAACAGCGCGGTCCCGCCGCCGAAGCACAGCACGGCGAGGATCAGCCGGACCGCGGACAGCCAGCGCCGCTGGATCGCGGCCTCCATCAACGCCTCGGTCGGCCGGGTCCGGGCCGCCCGCCGGCCCGCGACGAACGCGGCGGCCAGCGAGATCAGCAGCGACGAGCCGACCGCGACGACCATCGGGACCCAGCCGGCCCGGAACACCATCGCGTCCGGCACGACCCCGGCCGAGGCCAGCCGGTCGAACAGCCACTGGCCGAACGGCACGCCGAGCAGGCCGCCGACGGCGGTGGCGAACACGGCCATGACCAGCGACTCGCCGATCACCATCCGGCGCAGCTGGCCGGGGGTGGTGCCGATGGCGCGCAGCAGGGCCAGCTCGCGCTGCCGCTGCTGGATCGACAGGCCGAGCGTCGTGGCGACCACGAACAGCGCCACGCTGATCGCCAGGCCGCCGAACACCGCGGCCAGCACGATCAGGCTCTCGCTGGACCTGTTCGACTCGAAGTGCTCGGCGATGCCGCGCTCGGCGCCGGTCAGCAGGACCGCGGGTGCGCCCTTGACCGCCTCGCCGACGTCGTGGGTGACCTGGCCGAGGTCGGCGCCGGGCGCGGTGAGCACGCCGATCGAGTCGACCTTGCCGCCGTGCCCGGCGATGCGCTCGACGTCGGCGTCGGCGAAGAACACGTCCGGCGAGCCGGTGAGCCCGGCGACGGTGAACGTGGCGGTCCGCGCGTTGGCGACGACGGCCACGCGGTCGCCGACCCGGTGGCCGGCCGCGCCGTCGAGCACGACCTCGCCGGGGCCGGGCGCGTGGCCGGCGGTCAGCGGGGACGGCGTCAGCGCGGCCGAGGACCAGCCGTGACCGCTGGCCGGCGGGCCGGCCGCGCCGTCCTGGACCAGGGTCGCGGGGAACGACACGTCGCCGACCGCGGACGCCACGCCGGGCACGGTCTCGATCTTCGACACGAGGTCGCCGTCGAGCCGGACCCGCTCGGCGAGCGTGCCGGACACGGTGTCCTCGTCGGGGTTCTGCTTGGGCAGCGCGTAGGACTGGCTGCCGGTCACGACCAGCGGCGCGGCCGCGAGCCGTTGGGCGGGCACCTCGGTGCGGATGCCGGTCTCCATCAGGCCGCCGCAGGCCATCGTGATCACGGCGCCGAAGGTCATCGCGAGGAACGTCGCGATGAAGGCGCCCTTGCGGTAGCGCAGCGTGCGCAGGGCCACCCGCACCATCACCGGGCTCCCGTCGGCTCGCGCTCGGCCCACGCGCCGAGGTGGGTCATCCGCTCGGCGACGGCTTCCGCGGTCGGGCTCATCAGCTCGCCGACCAGCCGGCCGTCGGCGAGGAACACCACGCGGTCGGCGTAGGACGCGGCGACCGGGTCGTGGGTGACCATGACGACGGTCTGCCCGGCCTGGTCGACGGCTTTGCGCAGCAGGCCAAGGACGTCGCGGGCGGTGCGGGTGTCGAGGGCGCCGGTCGGCTCGTCGGCGAAGATCACCGCCGGGCGGGTGACCAGCGCGCGGGCGATCGCGACGCGTTGCTGCTGGCCGCCGGACAGCTCGCCGGGCAGGTGCTTGCGGCGGTCCCCCAGGCCGACCTGGTCGATGACCCGCCGCACGAGTTCGGACTTCGCGCGACGGCCGGACAGCCGCAGCGGCAGGGTGACGTTGTCCTGCACGGTCAGCGCCGGCAGCAGGTTGAACGCCTGGAAGACGAACCCGATCCGCTCGCGGCGCAGCTTGGTGAGCGCGACCTCGGACAGCTCGCCGAGGTCCTGGCCCTCCAGCAGGACCGCGCCGCCGGTCGGGCGGTCGAGGCCGGCCGCGCAGTGCAGGAACGTGCTCTTGCCAGAGCCGGACGGGCCCATCACCGCGGTGAAGCTGGCCCGCGGGAACCCGGTGGTCACCCCGTCCAGCGCGGTCACGCTGGTGCGCTTGCCGCCGTAGGTCTTGCGTACGTCGATCAGCTCGACGACGTTCATGGTGTTCTCCTCGTCTGTCGCACAGGACAAGCGTTCCGCGGACGGGCTGCGGAGACACTGGTGCTGACCAGGGGAAACGTGGTGGGGATAGCCCTACCCCAGCGGAACCGTCCACGTGATCGTGGTGCCGCGGCGGGACGAGGAGTCGATCGCGCAGCGGCCGCCGGCCTGGGCGGCGCGCTCCTCGAGGTGCTTGAGACCGCGGTGGCTGACCCCTTCGGGGATCCCGCAGCCGTCGTCGGCGACGGTGAGCGCCAGGCCCCCGTCGCGTCCGATGTGGACGGACACGTGGTGGGCGCCGGAGTGTCTGACCACATTGGACAACGCCTCGCGCAGGGCGGCGCGGGTGTGGTCGGCGAGGTCGGCGGGGACGTCGTGCAGGTCGCCGTCGATGGTCAGGGTGGGCTCGAAGCCGAGCAGCTCCCCGGCGATCGCGACCTCGCCGCGGACGGACTCGGCGAGGTCGGCGGCGGTGTCGGCCGGGTCGGGGTTGCGCAGCGCGCGGACGACCGCGCGGACGTCGGCGATCGAGGCGTCGAGCTGGTCGATGGCCTCGGTGAGGCGGGCGGCGTCGGTGCGGGCGAGCTTGCGGGAGGGCCGGCGGGCCATGAGGTCGAGCCGCATGCCGGCGGCGTAGAGGCGCTGGACGATGACGTCGTGCAGGTCGCGGGCGATGCGGGCGCGTTCCTGGTAGAGGCCGATCCTGGCGCGGGCGGTGGCGCCCTCGGCAAGGAGGAGGACGAGCCCGGCCTGCGCGGCGAACGCGGCGAGGAGGTCGACGGTGGTGGCCTGGAAGGGTTTCGCGCCGCGCCGGCGGTAGACGGTGAGCGCGCCGAGCCTGCGCTGCGCGGTGCCGAAGGGGGCGGCGGCGAAGGGTCCGTAGGCACGCAGCTCGCGGGGGACGAAGGGCGAGGTCCGCGGGTCGGTCCACACGTCGTCGACGACGACCGCGACGCCGCCGCGGGCGACCCGGGCGGCGGCGCTGCGGGCGGAGAGGACGAGCCCGACGGGGTCGGTGGTGTCGGGCAGGACGGGTGCGCCGTGCGCGGCCTCGACGGTGAGTGAGCCGTCCTCGGCCCGGGCCATGACGAGCCCGAGGTCGGCCTCGGCGAGATCGGCGGCCCGGCGCACGACGAGCCGCAGCACCGCCTCCGGGTCGTCCCCGGACAGCGCCGCCGTGGCGATCTCGGTTGCCGCGCCGAGCGCACGGGCGGCCAGGTCGGGCTCCATCGTCGTGGCCACGCTAGCCACTCGCCGCCGGCTCCGCCGCAGGCATCGGAACCGCGCGCCCCCGAAACTGTCGGTCCCCACCGGTAACGTCGAAACCGGGGGACCCCTGGGGGCCGTGCGAATGGGCCGTTCGCACCGAGTTCACCCGGCCGTGGGCGATCTCCACGATCAGGTCGGCGTCGGCTGCCTCCTCCGCGCGGTGCGTCACGTGGATCACCGTGGCGGGCAGATCCCTGATGGTGGCGATCACCTCGCGTGCGGTCGCGACGTCCAGGTGTGCGGTCGGCTCGTCCAGCAGCACCAGCTCGGCGGTCGGGGCGGCCAGCAGGGCACGGGCCAGGGCCAGCCGCTGGGCCTCGCCGCCGGACGCGGTCGCCGCGCCGCCGGCCAGCCGCGTGTCGAGGCGGTCGGCCCAGTGGCCGATGCCGGCCCGGCGCAGCGCGTCCGCGAGCTGGGCGTCGGTCGCGTCGGGGTCGGCCAGCCGGAGGTTCTCCCGGACCGTCGTCGACACGAGCTGGGGCTCCTGCGGGCACCAGGCGACCGCGCGGGGGATCTTCGCGGTGCCGCGCTCGGGTTCGAGGAAACCCAGGAGCAGGGCCAGGAGCGTCGACTTGCCGGCGCCGGACGGACCGACGATCGCGACGTGCGTGCCGGCCGGGAGGTCGAGGGTGACGCCGCGCAGCGCCGGCTCTGCCGCGCCCGGCCAGCGGACGTCGACGTCGCGCAGGTCGACGCGGTCGCCGTACTCGGGCCGGACGGCGGTCTCCTCGCGATGGATGCGGGCGACGGCGGCGCGGAGCGCCTGGTGGTGCTGGGCGGCGGGCGGCACGAGCGCGAGGACCTCGGCGAGCGCCAGCGGGAGCAGGGCGCAGACGGGGGCGAGCAGCGGGTCGAGGGTCCCGGCCGCGACGGCGGTGGCGGCCAGCGCCGTGCCGGCGACCGCGGCGGCGCCGGTGGCGAGCGTGATCACCAGCGTGGCCGCACCGGCGCCGAAGGCCTCCCGCTGCGCGGACCTGGTCAGCTCGGCGTCCGCGGTGGCGATGGCGGCGCGGTGGCGGTGGTGCGTGCCGAACGCGATGAGCTCGGCGGCGGCGTCGAGCAGGGTCAGCGTCCGGGTGGCGATGCGGCGGCGGCCGGCGGCGAGCACGGTGCCGGCCCGCCGGTCAAGCGCGAGCGCGACGGCCGGTGCACCCAGCCCGGCCGCCGCGACCGCAATGACGAGCGTGCTCGCCGCAGCGGGCAGGACCGCCAGCTGGACGAGCACGGCCGCCACGCCTACGAGTGCCGCGACGAGCGGCGGGGTGAGCACGCGTGGGGTGAGGTCGCGGACGGTGTCGACGTCGTGGACGAGCCTGGGCAGGTCGTCGGCGCTCGTGCGGGCCGGGCCGCCGCGGGCGAGCGTGCGCCAGAGCCGCGCGCGGTGCTCGCCGGCCGCGCGGAAGGCGGCGTCGTGGGTGACCAGGCGCTCGAGGTAGCGCAGCACCGCGCGGCCGAGCCCGAACGCGCGGACCCCGACGACCGCGACGGAGAGGGTGAGGATCGGCGGCTGCTGCGCGGCCTTCGCGATGAGCCAGGCGGAGGTCACCGTGAGGGCGACGCCGGCCAGGAGCGCGCCCGCACCGAGCGCGGCGCCGGCCAGCAGCCTGCGGTCGAGCAGCGTGCGGACCCGCGCCCGGGCCCGGGCCGGCGGTTCGCCGCCGGTGGCTCGGCTCGCCGGCGCCTCGGCCCGCGGGATGTCCTGAGTGGACGTCGCAGCGCGATGGCTGGCAAGGATCACCGCGGCGCCGTTGGCCGCGGCGTCCTCGACGGCGGCCATGACCACGCCGGCGGTGGCCGGGTCGAGGTGGGCGGTGGGCTCGTCGAGGAGCAGGAACGTGGCGCCCTGCCGGACCCGGGCGAGCGCCCGGGCCACGGCGACGCGCTGCCGCTCCCCCGTGGACAGCTCGCCGACGGGCCGGTCGAGCAGGTGGCCGACGCCCACCCGGGCGGCGACATCGGTGGCGCCGATCTCCTCGGCGACCGTGCCGCCGGTGAAGGCCGGGTGTTGCGGGACCCAGGCGAGCCGGCGGCGCCAGGCCTGCGGGTCCAGGTCGGCGAGGTCCACCCCGCCGACCCGCACCGTTCCCCCGGCCGGGTTCGCGAAGCGCAGCAGGACCGCGAACAGCGTCGACTTCCCGCTGCCGCTCGGGGTGCTCAGCCGGACGAGCTCGCCGGGGCGGGCGGTGAGCGACAGGCCGTCCGGGGCGTTCCCGCCGCGGCGGCGGACGCGCAGGTTCGTCACGACGAGGTCGCCGTCGGGTGGCGCACCGCCTTTCTGGGCCGATGTGGCCGGGAGCCCGGCGACGCGGCGAGCGGCTTCGAGGCCGTCCTCGCTGGCGTGGTGGGCGGCGCCCGCGGCGCGTAGCGGGAGGTAGCACTCCGGCGCCAGGATCAGGACGAACAAGCCCACGGCCAGCCCGAGGTCGCCGGAGACGAGGCGCAGCCCGATCGTCACCGCGACCAGCGCCACCGACAGCGTCGCGATGAGCTCGAGCACGCGCGCCGAGGCGAACGCGAGGCGCAGCGTGCCCATCGTGGCCTTGCGGTGGGCGTCGGAGACCCGGCGGACGGCGTCGGCCTGGGCGCCGGCGCGGCGGAACGCGGT
>NZ_DASWSJ010000369.1:0-10385 GCF_036402745.1 Actinophytocola sp.
GTCAGAGACGGCCTAGCGACTCCGCTCGATCATCACGGCGGTGGCCCAATCCGGCTCGGCGTCGGCCGGCACGCCCAGCGCCAGTAGGTAGTCGTGAAGCATCTCGCCGGTGAACCGGCTCGCCTTGGTCCGCCGCCGGTACGCCTCCTCGTCCTCGAAATCGAACGCCTTGCCGCTGGTTTCGAAGACCCAACGTCCACCGTCGTCGGCCGCGACGATCGAGCGCTCGACAGCGAGAGGCGGCTCACCGTCGGGGCCGTACACCTCCAGAATGCGTGCCGGATAGCCAGGCTCGTCGTCATCGACACGCACCGCACGGATCGCCCGGCATTTGAGCTCGCGCGCCGCATGGCTCGGCAACACTCCAACGTCGGTCCCATTGGGAGTGTTGTTCAAGACCAGGGTCCAGCCGTCGATCGCAACGCAGGCGTAGCGGCTCAGGACCGGCACCGGAGCGAGTATCCGCAGGGCGTCGTCGAGCGACGTCCATTCGGGAGCCGACGTGATCCAGCTCGCGTCGAGCCCCTCCACGAGCCAATCGGCCAAGTGCCGATGGTCGTACGCGAAGAAGCCCACCTCATTCGTCGTCGGACCGCCGGTGCGTGACGGAAGGGTCATGGAATCAGCCTCAGCAAGAAGATGGCTCCGGGATCATTGGCCAGGATGCGTGCCTCGTGCAGGAGTCCCCGCGGGTTCGCGAGGCCCTCGTATTCGACGTAGTAACGCTGGCCGTTCAGAGTGTACTGGAGGTCCGGCCGGTTGATTCCGACTCGCTGCCCTATCGCGTTGACCTGCTGCTGGTTGACCCGAACGTCGGTGGCACCTCTCGGCAGCGCCGCGATGTCGGCCTTCAGGGCCTGGTTGTGGGACGGGCGGCCGATCGACCGGTTCAGCGAGAGGGCCCGCGGCGCCACCGGGCTGACCGCGATATCTCGGTTCGCCCTGTCCGCCTTGTGATCACCTGGACGCGCGCTGTTGGCTCCGCGGCCGGGTACCACGCCTGCCCTGGGCGGAGCCTGTCCCGGTGACGTGGGCCGGCCCTGGCTCGTGTCGGCCCGGCCGCGATTGACCGGGGCGGTGGCCGGCCGGCCGTTGTTGTCGACGTGTCGCGGTGCCGGGGCTGCGGGAACCTGGGTGGTGTCGCGCTCGGCGGGGCCGGCGGAGCGGTCCACCGCGGCCGTCGACGAGCTGTCGCTCGTGGCCCGATCGGGGGTCGGCGAACCGGGCGACGCATCGGGGCCTTCGCCCGGGGTGGGCTGATGCGGCGCGGGCTGTTGAACCGGCGCGGGCTCTCGAACCGGGGCGGGCTGCTGAGCCGGGGCGGGCTGCTGGACGGCCTCGGGGCTCGGGGTGCCGTCGCCGCTGGGGCCCTTGGAAACCTGCGTGTCCTCGAGCAGCTTGCGGAGGGTACGCAGCTTGGATAGCGCACCAGCGGCGGGAATCAGACCGAACGCGTTATTGCCGAGCGCCCGGCCGGGCTCCGTCTGCCACTGATCCCAGCTGACCATCTGCTTGGCGAATTCGACCGGGTGATCCTTGGCAAATGCCGCGATCTTCGCCATCTCGTCCAACAACTCGGCATACTCCGCGGGATTGCTGAGCCGCCACAGCAGGTCCACCGTGCCCGTCACGCCGTCCCACAGGCCGACGAGTATGTCGCTGGTGAACTTGCCGCCAAAACTGTCGCGATCCCAGATGTCTATGCCCCAGATATTCCAGTCTTCATCCAGGGGATGAACTGTGGGGTCACCTGGCCTGCCCGCGACGATGCGGTACCGGTAGGCCAAGTCGTGGGTACCGGTCTTCGCGGCGGTCTTCGGTTTCGGCGGCGCCCAGGCCACGAGTTGCTGCGTGGCGGACCCGTTGGCGCCGGAGCGGCCCGGAACGCCCTGCGGGGGCACGCTCGACACCCCCGGCCGGTCGTGCCGGTTGTCCCGTGGCGGCGACGCCGGGGTTCGTTGCTGCGGAGTGACCTTGTTCGGGTCACGGTCCGCAGGCCGGTCTGCCCCGACCTTCGTCGTCGGCCCGGACCCCGGCGCCGAGCCGGGTGACGCGTGGCTGGCCGAGGACCGCTGCTGCGGCGAGAACTTGTGCGCGCTCCGGTCCGGCGGCTTGTCCTTCCGCTGTGTCGGCTGCGACGAGGGTGCCCGCCCGAAGCCGGGCGACGGCGCACCGGCGGATGACTGCTGTGCCGCGGAGTTGGCCGGCCCGGAGCGGGCCGGTACCGCCTTCTGCCGGGCCTGGACACCCCGGTTGGCCGAGTCCCCGGGTGAGGACGAATTCTGGTTGGCCGCCGCGGCTTCGGCCGCCGTCGGCGCGACCAGCGCCACGGCAACCGCGCCGACGAGCACGGCAAAGCCCGTCCTCAAGCGACCAGTAACCTGCCAATTCGCCATCGTGCCGGCCCCTCCCGGATCTCGCGGAACTCGAGCGCGCGTCGTGTGCGCCTGACAAGAAAACCCAACCGCAGTTGGGAGTCGGTACGAAAGTTACTCGCAATCCCCGCGCTGGGGAAGATCCTTCCGTCAAGGCAGGATGTCGGCGTTGACCGTTTCCAGCGTGCTCGGCGACGACACCGCGTTCGAGGCCTCCTACCCCTGTGAGGACGCGGCGGAGTCTCCACGTGCGGTTGAGCCGGAAGCCGCGGAAGGAAGACGGCCGGCTGTCAGTAGACCGCGCGGCGTTCCTCGGGAATGCCTGTCCAGCGGAGCTCCGGGGGGAGGTGCGCCTGGTCGTTGAAGGCGACCAGGGACGCCGGCCAGTGTTCGCGGTACTGGATGATCGTCAGGCCCCCGTTCGCGGCGTCCAGGCCCAGCCATCGCCACTCCGGCGCGCCCAGCGCGGCCCGCACGAACCAGCACACGATCTGGCTGTGCGTGATCAGCAGGTCCTGCCGCTCGTCCGGGGTGGCGAACTGCGCGAGCACCTCGGTGCCCAGCGTCGGGCCGCCGGAGCGCCGCTCGTCCGAGTAGTCCGCCAGGTGCGCGAGCGCCACCGGGGCGAAGGCCTTCGGCAGCTCCGAGGCCAGCGGCAGGTACGGCGGGTAGTCGGCGAGCAGGTCGGACTGGCGCAGCGGCAGCTCCAGCGACGCGGCGACAATGGCGGCCGTCTGGGCGGCGCGGGCCACCGGGCTGTGGTGCACCGCGGCGAGGGGCACGCCCGCGAGCCGGGCCGCGAGCAGCAGCGCCTGCTCGCGACCCCCGGGCGTGAGGTCACCGGCCGCCTCGCCGTGGCGGGCCAGGTAGAGCGTTCTCACACGCTCGGCGCGATGCGGGTCGCGGCCGTGATCATGCGGTCGAACGCGTCGCCGTCCTTCGGGTCGTACAGGCCGGCCAGCAGCTTGAGCACCAACTTCATCAGCGTCGTCCTCGGCAGTCCGTACTTCGTCGCCGTGCGCATCACCAATGGATTACCGATCAGGCGGCTGAAGATGTTACCCAGCCGGTAGTAGGACCCCAGCGCCTGCTTCAACGCCACCGGATACCCCGCCAGCGCCCGCTCCCTCGCCGGCCCCTCCGGCCGCGCCAACGCCTGCACGACACACTCCGCGGCCAGCTTCGCCGACTCCATCGCGTAGCCGATGCCCTCGCCGTTGAACGGGTTGACCATCCCGCCGGCGTCCCCGACGAGCAGCAGGCCGCGGGAGTAGTGCGGCGTGCGGTTGAAGCCCATCGGCAGCGCGGCGCCGCCGATCTTGCCCACCGCGTTGTGCTCGCGGAAGCCCCACTCCTCCGGCGTCCCGTCGAGCCACGCGCGCATCAGCGCGCGATAGTCGGTCTTGCCGAACGCCTTCGACGTCGACAGGATCCCCAGCCCGACGTTGACCGTGCCGTCGCCCATCCCGAAGATCCAGCCGTACCCGGGCAGCAGGCGGGGCTCGGCACCCGAGCGGTCCCACAGCTCCAGGTGCGACTCCAGGTAGTCGTCCTTCGACCGCGGCGACGCGTAGTACCGCCGCACCGCCACACCCATCGGCCGGCTCTCGATCTTGTCCAGCCCCACCGACAGCGCGAGCCGCGCGGACACGCCGTCACACGCGAGCACGACCGGCGCGCGGTAGCTGACCGGCGTGCGCTCCGGCCCGACCTTGGCGCTGACACCGACGACCCGGCCGTCCCGCTCGTCGGTGATCGCGCCGGTGACGTTGGTCTGCTCGAGCAGCCGGGCACCGGCGCGCTGCGCGGTACGGGCGAGCATCTCGTCGAAGTCCTGGCGGGTACGCACCACGCCGTAGGGCGGGAACGTGGCGAGGTCGGGCCAGTCGAGCTCGAGCGTGACGCCGCCGCCGACCACCCGCAGGCCCTTGTTCTGCAGCCAGCCGGCCTCCTCGCGGGTGTCGATGCCGAGGTCGATGAGCTGCTTGACGCCGCGGGGGGTGAGGCCGTCGCCGCAGACCTTCTCGCGGGGGAACGTGCTCTTCTCCAGCAGCAGGACATCGAGCCCGGCCCTGGCCAGGTAGGTCGCCGCGGTCGACCCGGCTGGTCCGGCGCCGACGACGATGACCTCGGCGTCCTCGGCTGCCTTGCGTCGGCTCGGTGTGGCCATCCGGGGGCTCCTCGCGCTTGTGAAAACGTTCACGAACTGTGCGTCATTCTATCGGGGCACCGGCCGGCCGACCGCGTGACGAAACGGACAGGCCGCGTGCGGCGACACCTAGATATCACCACAAGTGATTGTGACCTGGGGGCCGTCATGGCGAGTCCGGAACCGACCCTGCCGAAACCGCCACCGCGGCCGGCGCCGCTGCTGGGGCCGACCACCGCGGCCTCGCTGCTGGTCGGCGGCACCTGCCTGGTGGGGATCCTGAACGTGTGGGCCGCCTGGCACCGGCACGCCGTGGCCCTGGACTACCTCGCGGGCGTGCCCGGCATCTGGGTGGCCGACCTCACCAGCGCCGACGCCACCAGCCGGACGGTCGGCGTGCTGTACGTCATCGCCATGGTGGCCGCGGGGGTCGCGCTGCTCGTGTGGCTGTCCCGCGTCCGGGCCAACGCCCGCCTGCTCGCGGACCGCCCGGTCGCGGCCCACCCCCGCCGCCGGGACTGGGCGGTCGGCGCCTGGTTCACCACGACGGTGCTCGCGCTGGTGGTGACCTTGCTGCTGCGCGAGGACGCCACCGCCGGCCTCGCGACCGTCGCGACGGTGGCCGTGGTCCTGCAGTGCGCGGCCGGCGCGCCGGTGATCGTGGTGGTCCGCCGGATCACGAACCGGCCGGCTCACGACCAGCAGCCGGCTTGACGGCCCGGTGCAGCGCCACGACGCCGAAGGTCAGGTTCAGCCACTCGACCTCGTCCCAGCCGGCGGCGGCGATCAGCTCCGCCAGCGACACCTGGTCGCGCCAGTCGCGCATCGACTCGGCCAGGTAGGCGTAGGCCTCGCGGTTGGACGAGAACGGCGTCGTGATCCGCGGCAGCAGCCGCAGCACGATGTTGTGGTGCAGCCACCGGATGGGCCGCCACGGCGGCTGGGACACCTCGCAGATCACCAGCCGCCCGCCCGGGCGCACCACCCGGCACATCTCGCGCAGCGCGGCGACCGTGTCGTTCATGTTGCGGAGGCCGAAGGTGACCGTGACCGCGTCGAACGAGTCCGTCGCGAACGGCAGGTGGAACGCGTCGGCCGCGACCTTCGGCACGTCGCGGTGCGCGCCGCTGCGGAGCATGCCGAGGGAGAAGTCCGCGGCGACGCAGTAGGCGCCGGAGCGCGCGTACTCGACGGTGGACACCGCGGTGCCGGCGGCGAGGTCGAGGATGCGCTCACCCGGCGTGGCCTCGAGGACGCGGCGGGTGAGCCAGCGCCAGCGCCGGTCGAAGCCCATCGTCATCACCGAGTTCGTCCGGTCGTAGCCCTTGGCCACGCCATCGAACATCTCGGCCACGTCGCGGGGGTTCTTGTCCAGGCCGGCACGAGGCATGACCAGACCCTACGGCACCCGTCAGGCCGCCAGCATGGTGCTACTGACCTGGTCGTAGTGCCCGAGGAGCTCGTCGCACACCGCGGGCCAGGTCCGCGCCAGCACCGACTCCCGGGCCGCCACACCGATGCGCCGGCGCAGCGCCTTCTGCCGCAGAAGCTCCACAGTGGACCACAGCTCGGCGGCGAACCGGGTGTCGTCGTGCGGCGCGAGGAGGAAGCCGGTCCGGCCGTGCTCGACGAGGTCGCGCGGCCCGCCCGCGTCCGGCGCGATGACCGGCAGGCCGGACGCGAGCGCCTCCTGCGCGGCCTGGCAGAACGTCTCGTGCGGGCCCGTGTGGACGAACACGTCGAGGCTCGCGTACGCGGCGGCGAGCTCGGCGCCGGTCCGGAAGCCGAGGAACGCGGCGTCCGGCAGGAGCTTGCGCAGCGTGGGCTCCTCCGGCCCCTCGCCGACGACGACCACCCGGACCCCGGGCATGCCGTGCAGCGCGGCGAGCCGCCGCACCTGCTTCTCCGGCGCCAGCCTGCCGACGTAGCCGACGAGCAGCTCGTCGTGCGGCGCGAGCAGGTCGCGCAGGCGCAGGTCGGCGTGCCACGGAGCGAACATCTCGGTATCCACCCCACGTGCCCACCGGTGCACCCGTGGCACGCCGTGCGCTGTCAACGCTCCCACCGACGCCAGCGACGGGGCGAGCGTGCGGTCGGCGCCGCTGTGCAGGCGGCGGATCCAGCGCCAGGCGGCGCGGGCGCCGTGCTTGAGCCCGTACGCGGCGGCGAACCCGGCGACGTCGGTCTGGTAGACGGCGACCGTCGGCACGCCGAGCTTGCGCGCGGACCGCAACCCGGCCGCTCCCAGCACGAACGGCGACGCCAGGTGGACGACGTCGGGCGCGAACTCCGACAGCGCGGCGTGCACCTTCGGCGACGGCATCCCGATCGGCAGCGAGCTGATCACCGGCAGGTCCACCGCGCGGACCCGCTTCACCTCGGCGTGCAGGTATCGGTCCGGCCCACTGATCCCGGGCGCGATGACGAGTGCCTCGTGGCCACGGGCGTGCAGGTGCTCGACGACCCGAAGAACCGAGTTCGTCACGCCGTTGACCTGCGGCAGAAAGCTCTCGGTGACGATGGCGACGCGCACGGCCTGACCGTCGCAACCCGCGCTGCCGTCAGGAGAACGGCAACATGGCCGCCGGGCGAACGTTGCCCGAAGACTCAGGCGTCGTAGTCGATGACGATCTCTTCCGAGCGCGGCATCGCCTGGCAGGTGAGCACAAAACCCGCTGCCAGCTCGTGCGGTTCGAGGGCGTAGTTGCGGCGCATCTCGACCTTGCCCGACACCAGCCGTGCCCGGCACGTGCCGCAGACGCCGCCCTTGCACGCGAACGGCAGGTCGGCCCGCACCCGTTGCGCCGCGTCGAGGATCGGCGTGTCCGCCGGCAGCGTGAGGGTGGTCTCGCGGCCGTCCAGGTGCAGCGTCACCGACGCGGCCGGACCGTCCACTGCGGACTCGTCGGCGCGGTCCAGCGGGGGCGGCGGCTCGTCCACATAGAACAGCTCGCGGTGGATCCGCTCGCGCGGCACGTGGTGCGCGAGCAGGACCGCGTCGGCGTCGGTGAGCATGCCGAACGGGCCGCACAGCCACCAGTGGTCCACATCGGACGTCGGGACGACGGTGTCCAGCAACGCCGTGAGCCGGTCGGCGTCGAGCCGGCCGGAGAACAACGCGACGTCCCGCGGCTCGCGCGAGAGCACGTGCACCAGCTGCAGCCGCGCGGGGTACCGGTCCTTCAGGTCGGCCAGCTCGTCGCCGAACATCACCGTGTCCGTGCGCCGGTTGCCGTACAACAGGGTCGCCTGGCTCGACGGGTCCGCCGACAGCACCGCGGACATGATCGACAGGACCGGCGTGATGCCCGACCCGGCCGCCACGAACACGTGCTGCTCCCCGCGCCCCGTGAGGTCCGGCGTGAACCGGCCCTGCGGCGGCAGCACGTCCAGCACGTCCCCCGGTCGCAGCGCCGACACCAGCCGCGAGGAGAACAGCCCGCCGTCCACCCGCCGCACCCCGATCCGCGGCGGCGCGGACGGCGGCGCGCAGATCGAGTACGACCGCCGCTCCTCGACGCCGTCGACCTCCTGCCGCAGCGTCAGGTACTGGCCCGCCTTGAAGGCGAACGCCTTCGCGTGCTCCGGCGGGACCGCGAACGTCACCGCCACCGCGTCCTCGCACAGGCGGTCCACCCGCGCCACGGGCAACGCATGGAAGGTGGCCACCTCAGATCTCCTTGACGTGCTCGAACGGCTCCCGGCACGACTCGCACCGCCGCAGCGCCTTGCACGCGGTCGCCGAGAACCGGGACAGCTCGGTGGTCCGCATCGAGCCACACCGCGGGCACGGCACCCGCGACACCGGCGGCGTCAGCCGCAGCGGCACCGGCCCGGACCGCGGCCCGACCGGACCGGGCGGCGCGATCCCGTGCGCCAGGAGCTTGCGGCGCCCGGCCGGGGAGATCCAGTCGGTGGTCCACGCCGGGCTCAGCTCGGTGCGCACCTCGACGTCGGCATACCCGGCCGCACGCAGCCGCCGGCGCAGGTCCGCACGCATCTCCTCGAGTGCCGGGCAGCCGGTGTAGGTCGGCGTGATCGTGACAACCACCCGGCCGCCGGCGTGCTCCTCGACCGACCGCAGCACGCCGAGATCGGCCAGCGTGAGCACGGGAAGCTCCGGATCGAGCACTCCCGACGCCACCTCCAGCGCGGTCACCACACGGCCCCCGGGAGCGCGCGCGCCAGGTGCTGCATCTGCGCCAGCAGGTACCCGAGCGCCTCGGTGTGCGCGCCGTCGCGCCCGCCCCGCCCGGCCACCAGCGACATCGGCGCCACGGCCGGCCGGTCCAGGCCGGCCGCGGCGAACACCGTGGCCAGCACGTCGTCCACATCGGACCGCACGGTGGCGGGGTCGACCGCGATGCCGGGCAGCCGCTCCTCCACCGGATGCGTCACGAAGAGCTCCGGCACCAGCGGCCACACCTGCTCGAGCCCCGCGATCATCCGCTCGCGCGAGTACGCGGTGCCGCCGGCGAGGCGCAGCGTCCACTGCGCCGCGTGGTCGCGGTGGTAGGCGAGCTCCTTCACGCCCTTCGCGGCGATCGCGGCGAGCACCGGGTCGACCGAGGCCGCCAGCTGCGAGAGCACCGCCAGCCGCCAGGAGGAGAACACCAGCAGCCGCGCGATCGTCGTCGCGAAGTCCCCACCCGGGCCCGGCCCGCAGTCGATCTCGACCAGCCGCACGTTGCGGAACTCGTGCTCGTCCCGCAGGTACGCGAGCGCGTCCTCGTCCCGGCCGGCGCCCTCGACCTCGCCGGCCCGCGCCAGCAGCAGCCGCGCCTGGCCGAGCAGGTCGAGCGCGATGTTGGCCAGCGCGACGTCCTCCTCCAGCTCCGGCGCGCGCGAGCACCACTCGGTGAGCCGCTGGGCCAGGATCAGCGCGTCGTCGGCGAGCATCAGGCTGTACGCCACCAGGTCCGCGCTGTCCACTTCGGACGGAACGGCCCGCGGGACGCCGGCGAGCGGGTCGTCGAAGCCGGTGCCGAAGGCCCAGTGCCCGACGTCGCCGTCGCCGGACATGATGGCGTCGTAGGCGTTGTCACCGTAGCCACTGTCCCCGTAGCCACTGTCCCCGTGTTCGTGCGGGACACCCGCACCCGAGTCGGTCATAGGTGCGGCACGTCCTCGGGGATCGAGTAGAACGTGGGGTGCCGGTAGACCTTGTCCCCGCTCGGCGCGAAGAACGGGTCCTTCTCGTCCGGCGACGACGCGGTGATCGCCGACGCCCGCACCACCCAGATGCTCACGCCCTCGTTGCGCCGGGTGTAGAGGTCGCGGGCGTTGCGCAGCGCCATCTCGTCGTCCGGCGCGTGCAGCGACCCGACGTGCACGTGGTTGAGCCCGCGCTTCCCGCGCACGAAAACCTCGTACAGCGGCCAGACCGACCGTGGCTCACTCACGTCGCGTCTCCTGGTTCGGTCCGCTCACGCGACTCCTTGCCCTTAGCGGCGTACGCGGCCGCGGCCTCGCGCACCCAGGCGCCGCCCTCGTGCGCGGCCCGCCGGTGCGCGACCCGCTCCTTGCTGCACGGCCCGTTCCCGTTGACGACCTGCCAGAACTCGTCCCAGTCGATCTCGCCGAAGTCGTAGTGCGCACGCTCGGCGTTCCAGGCGAGCGCGGGATCGGGCAGCGTGACGCCGAGCGCGTCGGCCTGCGGCACGGTCATGTCCACGAACCGCTGCCGCAGCTCGTCGTTGGTGTGCCGCTTGATCCGCCACGCCATCGACTGCGCGGTGTTGGACGACGCCTCGTCCGACGGCCCGAACATCATCAGCGACGGCCACCACCACCGGTCGACCGCGTCCTGGACCATGCGCCGCTGGGCCTCGGTGCCGCGCATCATCGTCATCAGCAGCTCG
>NZ_DASWSJ010000370.1:0-12871 GCF_036402745.1 Actinophytocola sp.
ACCGACACAGTCCGTAACCCCCGTGACCCAACAGCGCACCACCCGCCGCTCGGCCCCCCGCCCCGCCGGCGACCTCTTCCAGCCGTCCGGCCCACCCGCCGGGCCACAGGCGATCCACCAGCCCGGCCCGGCGGGCCGCCAGCCGCCGCCCCCGCCAGCCACGAAACAGCTGAGCCAGCCCGCCGCCCCGCAGGCTGGTGGCCAGCCGACCCGCCAGCCCGACGGCCAGCCCGCCATGAAGCAGCAGGCGCAGCCCGCCGCCCCGCACCAGACCAGTCGCCATCCCGATGGGCAGCCCGCGACGAAGCTGCTCGACCAGGCCGCGGTCACGCAGCCGACCACCAGCCAGGCGGGCCGCCAGCCCGACCGCGTACCCACCGCGAAACGGCCGGGCCAGGCCGCCCCGCACGACGCGAGTCGCCAGTCCACCGGGCAGCTCGCGACCCAACAGCTCAGCCAGGCCGCGGTCACGCAGCTGGCCGCGAGCCAGGACGGCCAGCCCAGCGCCCACGCGGCGCACCCGAACCAGTCCTCGGTCCGTCCCCAACGCCCGGCCGGCGCGCAGCAGGCGGTCCACCAGGCCATGTCGCCCTGCGCCGAGCCCGGCTCCGCGGGTGAGCACCTCCTCCAGAGCGCCTACGGCACCGAGGACCGCGCCGCCCGCTTCTACCGCGACCAGGTCCTCGACCGGCTCAACGACGAGATGATCACCTTCGTGGGCCGGATGGAGATGGCCTTCATCGGCACCGCGGACGCCGGCGGCGAGTGCGACTCCACGTTCCGCGCCGGTCCGCCCGGCTTCCTGCACGTCCTCGACGAGCGCCGCATCGCCTACCCCGAGTACCGCGGCAACGGCGTCCTCGCGAGCCTCGGCAACATCAGCGAGAACCCGCACGTCGGCCTGCTGATGATCGACTTCGTCGAGGACCTCATCGGGCTGCACGTCAACGGCCGTGCGCGGATCGTCGAGGACGCCGACCTGCGTGCCGACCGGCCGGACCTGCCGCGTGAGGTCGAGCGCGGCCGCACCCCCGAGCGCTGGGTGGTCGTGCACGTCGAGGAGGCTTACGTGCACTGCCGCAAGCACATCCCGCAGCTGCAGCCGGTCCCGCGCGACCGCGACTGGGGCGGCGACGACGCCCGTCGCAAGGGCGGCGACTACTTCGGCGTCCGCGCCCGCCAGGGTGCGACCGCCCCCTGAAGCTGAAGCATGGCCAGGGACCACACCCGGATCACCCGGGTGGCGGTCGCGTCCGGCGCCCACCATGCATCTTGCACACCTGCCTGTGGATAAAGACCTGGGGATTGTGGACAGGTGACCCTGGGCTGTGGACAAGGCTATTGGTACATGTGGGTGAGGACGGTCACCATGGTCGTCACGGAGCGAAAATCCAAGGTTGAGCGGAACTGACTCAACTTTGCTGACGTTGTTGTAGTGAGGCAACGCTGCACACGTGAGGTGAGGGGAATTGGACGCTTTCAACCCGACGACGAAGACCCAGCAGGCGATCTCCGCGGCGGCACAGGCCGCGACCGTGGCCGGCAACCCGGACGTCAAGCCGGTGCACCTGCTCGGCGCCCTGCTCGCCCAGGGCGACGGACTGACCGCGCCGCTGCTCACCGCGGTCGGCGCGGACCCGGGGGTGGTTCGCAAGGAGCTCGACCAGCTGGCCGTCTCACTGCCGACGGCCACCGGCGCCACCGTCCCGGCGCCGCAGCTCGACGGCCAGGCACTGCGCGCGGTCACCCACGCGCAGAAGCTGGCCACCGAGATGGGCGACGAGTTCGTCTCCACCGAGCACCTGCTGGTCGGCCTCGCCGCGCAGGGCGGTTCGGTCGCCGACCTGCTCACCCGGCACGGCGCCACCCCGGACGCGCTGCGTGACGCGTTCGCCAAGGTCCGCGGCTCGGCCCGGGTCACCAGCGCCGACCCGGAGGGCACTTACAAGGCGCTCGAGAAGTACGGCGTCGACCTCACCGACCGCGCGCGCAAGGGCGAGCTCGACCCGGTCATCGGCCGCGATGCCGAGATCCGCCGCGTCGTCCAGGTGCTGTCCCGGCGCACCAAGAACAACCCGGTGCTCATCGGCGAGCCGGGCGTCGGCAAGACCGCGATCGTCGAGGGCCTCGCCCAGCGGATCGTGGCCGGCGACGTGCCCCAGTCACTGCTCGGCAAGCGGGTGGTGGGCCTCGACCTCGGCGCGATGGTCGCCGGCGCCAAGTTCCGCGGCGAGTTCGAGGAGCGGCTCAAGGCCGTCCTCAAGGAGATCACCGACTCGGCGGGCCAGGTCGTCACGTTCATCGACGAGCTGCACACCATCGTCGGCGCCGGGGCCACCGGCGAGGGCGCGATGGACGCCGGCAACATGATCAAGCCGATGCTCGCCCGCGGCGAGCTGCGGATGGTCGGCGCCACCACGCTCGACGAGTACCGCCAGCACATCGAGAAGGACGCCGCGCTCGAGCGGCGCTTCCAGCAGGTCCTGGTCGGCGAGCCGACCGTCGAGGACACGGTGGGCATCCTGCGTGGGCTCAAGGAGCGCTACGAGGTCCACCACGGCGTCCGGATCACCGACGGCGCGCTCGTGGCCGCGGCCACGCTCTCCGACCGCTACATCACCGCCCGGTTCCTGCCGGACAAGGCCATCGACCTCGTCGACGAGGCCGCGTCCCGGCTGCGCATGGAGATCGACTCCCGGCCGGTCGAGATCGACGAGGTCGAGCGGGCCGTGCGGCGCCTGGAGATCGAGGAGATGGCGCTCGCCAAGGAGGAGGACCCGGCGTCGCGGCAGCGGCTGGCCGCGCTGCGTGCCGAGCTCGCCGAGAAGCGTGAGCAGCTCACCGCGCTCACCGCCCGCTGGCAGAACGAGAAGGGCTCGATCGAGAAGGTCCGCGAGCTCAAGGAGCAGCTCGAGCAGTTGCGCGGCGAGTCCGAGCGGGCCGAGCGCGACGGCGACCTCGGGCGTGCGGCGGAGCTGCGCTACGGCCGGATCCCCGCGCTGGAGAAGGACCTCGAGGCGGCCACCGCCACCGCGGCGCTGCCCGCCGAGGGGCAGGTCATGCTCAAGGAGGAGGTCGGCCCGGACGACGTGGCCGACGTCGTGTCGGCGTGGACCGGGATCCCGGCCGGCCGGCTGCTCGAGGGCGAGACGGCGAAGCTGCTGCGCATGGAGGACGCCATCGCCCAGCGCGTCGTCGGCCAGGCCGAGGCGGTGCGGGTGGTGTCCGACGCGGTGCGCCGGGCACGGGCCGGCGTCGCCGACCCGGACCGGCCGACCGGCTCGTTCCTGTTCCTCGGGCCCACGGGTGTCGGCAAGACCGAGCTGGCGAAGGCGCTCGCGGAGTTCCTGTTCGACGACGAGCGCGCGATGGTGCGCATCGACATGAGCGAGTACTCCGAGAAGCACTCGGTGGCCCGGCTCGTCGGCGCGCCGCCCGGGTACGTCGGCTACGACCAGGGCGGCCAGCTCACCGAGGCGGTCCGGCGGCGGCCCTACAGCGTCGTGCTGCTCGACGAGGTCGAGAAGGCGCACCCGGACGTGTTCGACGTGCTGCTGCAGGTCCTCGACGACGGCCGGCTGACCGACGGTCAGGGCCGCACGGTCGACTTCCGCAACACGATCCTGGTGCTCACGTCGAACCTGGGCTCGCAAGTGATCGCGGACGCCACGCTCGACGAGCGGCAGCGCAAGGACGCCGTGCTCGCGGTGGTGCAGCGGCACTTCAAGCCGGAGTTCCTCAACCGGCTCGACGACGTCGTGGTGTTCCACTCGCTGGCCACCGAGGAGCTGACGTCCATTGTGGACATCCAGGTGACCGCGCTCGGCCGCCGGCTGGCCCAGCGCCGGCTCATCCTGGACGTCAGCCCGTCGGCACGCGACTGGCTGGCCCTGAACGGCTTCGACCCGATCTACGGCGCCCGCCCGCTGCGCCGCCTGGTCTCCTCCGCGATCGGCGACCAGCTGGCGAAGGCCCTGCTGGCCGGTGAGATCCGCGACGGCGACACCGTTCGGGTCGACGTGGCCGACGACAACTCGGCCCTGATCGTCGGCCGGGCCCTCTGACGAACGACACGACGCCGTCCCGCCCCCGACGGCCGGGACGGCGTCGTCGCGTCACCGGCTTACCGACAGCCGCGGGCCGATGGCGGACTCGTGCAGCGCGGCACGGGTCCGCTCGGCGGTCAGCCGCCGGCCGGGGTCCTTGGTGAGGAGTCCTTCGATGACCGGGCGCAGCGGGCCGGCGCGCAGGAACGGTGCCGGCGCGTCCTCGACGACGGCGGTGAACGTGGCGTGCGCCGAGCCCCGGTCGAAGGGTGGTCTGCCCTCGACCGCCGCGAACAAGGTCGCGCCGAGTGAGTACAGGTCGGCCGCCGGGCCGACCTCGTCGCCGTCCAGGCGTTCCGGCGCGACGTAGGCCGGGCTCCCGGCGAACGTGTCGGTCGCCGCGGGGGCGTCGTCCATCGTGCACGCGATGCCGAAGTCGGTGAGGACCACCCGCGTGTCGTCGCAGAGGTGCACGTTGCCCGGCTTGACATCGAGGTGCACGACGCCCGCCCGGTGCGTCGCCTGCAGTACGTCGAGAAGGCGCAGGCCCACCCGGGTCACCTCATCGACCGGCAGCGGCCCCCCGGCGTCGAGCGTCTCCCGCAGCGTCCGGCCCGACAGCGGCTCCATGACGATCCAGGGGCAGTCGTCCTCCTCGACGATGTCGTGGATCCGGACGGCTCCGACGTGGTCGACGCGCGCGGCGGCCCGAGCCTCTCTGAGGGCACAGTCCCACGCCGCCACCCGCAGCCGCGCGGACCCGAGGCCGTTCAGGATGACCTGCTTGAGCGCGACCGGCCGGTGCAGCACCTCGTCGTCGGCGAGCCAGACCCGGCCCATGCCGCCGCGGCCCAGGAGCGACCGGAGCCGGTAACGGTGTGCCACGAGGCGCCCGGCGGGCTCGGTCGCGACCGTGCCGGCGGCAGGTTCCGGCTGCGCCTTGCCGGCGACGCAACGCCGCGTGCTCGTCTCTGCTCGCTTCCGCATGGCCGAATCGCCCCCGCCTGCGCTTGTCCCACCAGGTGAGTCCTCGTTGCGGATCAGCGTCGCGTGCCGGTCCTGGCGGGGGCATCGCTGCCAGCGGTCGTCCTTCCCCGTTGCTGGCAGGAGTCCTGCGGTTCCTGCTGGCAGGTAGCCGGGTTGGGTGCTGGCCACGAAGACGTACGTGGTGCCTCGCCGGGAGGCTCTACAGCACGTCGAGCCCAGGAGCGAACATGACCGCGCCACCCGCCACGTGCGCCGCCGGAAGGCAACGATGAGCCTCGTCGGTCTCTCCCGCTGGCAGTTCGCGATCACCGTCATGTTCCACATGACGTTCCCGGCCATCACGGTCGGACTGTCGATCTTCCTGTGCGCCATCTACGGCATGTACTGGCGCAGCGGCAAAGCGGTCTACCTGCAGATGTTCCGGTTCTGGCGGCGCATCTTCGCCGTCGGCTTCGCGATCGGCGTGGTCGCCGGCGTCGTGATCACCTTCGAGCTGGGGCTCAACCGGGGCGTCTACGCCGCGGACACGGGCCCGATCCTCGGCCCGATCCTCGGGATGGAGGTCGTCACCGCGTTCGCCGTGGAGGCGGGCTTCGTCGGCGTCCTTCTCTACGGCGACGGCCGGGTCAGGCGCGGCACGATGTTCGTCGCCACGGTGATGGTCTGCATCGGCACGATCCTCTCGTCGACCTGGATCATCGCGGCGAACTCGTGGATGCGGACCCCGGCCGGCTACCAGGTCGTGAACGGCCGGTACGAGCCGACGAACTGGCTGGCGGTGATCTTCAACCCCTCGTTCGTCTGGCGGTGGTGGCACATGGTGGGTGGGGTACTGCTCTCGGCAGGCTTCGTCGTCGCGGGAATCTCGGCCTGGTACCTGCGCAAGGGCCGCGCCACGCCGTTCGCCCGCCGCTCCATGTCGATCGGGCTCGGGGTCGCCGCGATCGTGATCCCGGTGCAGATCTACCTCGGCGACGCCATCGCCGGGCACGAGCTGCCGCCGCAGCCGTCCAAGCTGGCGGCGCTGGAGGGCAACTGGAGCAACGGCAACACGGGCCGGCTTATCTTCGACATCCCCGACCAGCAGGCCGCCCGCAACATCCTCGAGCTGAACGTCCCCTGCTTCGGCAGCGTCGTCCAGCACAACCTCAGCTGCACCACGGCAGCGCCGGGCCTGGCCACCATCCCGGCCGCCGACCGGCCGAACATGGCCGCGACCTTCTGGGGATTCCAGGTGATGTTCTTCGCCTCGCTGTTCATGTTCGTCGACACCACCGGCACCCACGTGGTCGAGGCCGCGCGCCGGCTGCTCCCGCGCGCGGTTCTGGTCCTGGCGACGCACGAGCCACCGGACACCCTGGAGCCCACGGCACCGCTCGACTAAGGCCTGTCTCGTAGATCATCGTGTGAAGTCCTGCGCCGACCACCGGAACCTCAGGGGACCGTGACGGCACCCAGCCACCACCCACCTCGATACCCCGCACTATTCGCCGGGACGCAACGCACACTTTTAATCCCGGGGAGGCGGACTAGCGCCTTCCGGTCAGCTTGACGCGAGGAGGGCGTCCAGGTTCTTGTAGCCCTCGACCACGCCGTGCTCCATGCCGCTCGCCACGATCATGTCGCGGGTCTCGAAGGTCTCGGCGAGCGTCAGGTCCGTCACCCGCGTCCGGCCGTCGCCCAGGTCCTCGAAGGTCACCGTGTTCAGGATCGCGCCGTCGCCGATGCCCTCCATCGACTGGGTCTGCACCAGCCGGTCCGGCGAGCGGACCTCGTGGAACGAGCCCCAGAACGTCACCACTTCCTTGTCACCGGCCAGCATCGTGTACCGGTAGCTGCCGCCGCTGACGTTGTCCCACCTGTCCAGCCGCACCGACGTCCGCGTCGGGCCGAGCCACCGCACGAACACCTCGGGGTCGGTGAACGCCTGGAACAGCCGCTCGGGCGGCGCGTCGAACTCGCGCACGATCCGGATGGTCGGCAGGGCCGGGTCGGCCTCGACACGGGTCTCGTGGGTCGTCGTGGTCATGATGCTGCTCCTTGCTCGTCGGGGCGGGAAAGATCGGAGTGGGAAAGATCGGCGGGGTCGGCCAGCGCGGCCAGCACGGCGTCGAGGCGCTGGAACCGCTCCTCGGCCGCCCGGCGATAGCGCTCGATCCACTTGATCATCAGGTCGAACACCTCCGCCTCGAGGTGGCAGGGGCGCCGCTGCGCGTCCCGCGTCCGGCTCACCAGCCCGGCGTTCTCCAGCACCTTCAGGTGCTTGGACACCGCCTGGACCGACACGTCGTAGGGCTCGGCCAGCTGCCCGACCGTCGCGTCCCCGACCGCCAGCCGGGCCACGATGTCGCGCCTGGTGGGGTCCGCGAGGGCCGCGAACACCCGGGAAAGTCGATCGTCGGACATGTCCACCTGCGAGTTCGTCGTCAACCGATTGGTTGTGGAAGACCGTACGACCGCCGCGAGAGATTGTCAACCAGATGGTTGTGGAAGACGCGCGGGCGCGGTGATCATCGATGCGGGGGAAGGGACCACTACGCTCTACGCGTGGGCATACCGGCATGGGTCTGGTTCGTCGTGGCGGTGGTCGCCGGGATCGCCGGCGCTTTGATGTTGCTGCGCGATCGTGCCCGGCTGACCTCCCAGAACCGGGAGCGCCGCCGGTGGGCCGCCCTGCGCGGCTGGCAGTTCGCCGAGACCGACCACCTCCTCCCGACGCAGTGGGAGGGCGGTGCGATCGCCTTCCACGGCGGCGGCATCGCCCGCGACGTGGTCGCCGGCTCGACGTTCACCGCGGACGGCAGGCGCCGGGTCTACGTCTTCGACCTCGAGACCGCCGGCCGGGTCACCGCCGTCATCGCCGCGGTGCAGTGCCGTCGCACGCTGCCCGCCATCGTCGAGCTCTGGCTGCCCAGCGCACCCTTCCAGCGCGAGCACATGCCCGAGCTTCTCGGCCCGGTCGGCCAGCGGTACGCGTTCGTCTCCGAGCTCACCGCCGCGCGCGGGCTCATCACGCCCGACCTCGTCGACGCCACCGAGGAGATCGGCGCGGACATCGCGGTCACGTGGATCGAGGGCGGCTGGGTGCTCGCCGGCGCCGCGCCGCACGCGAGCCCGGCCCGGCTGGAGCGACTGCTGCGTGGGATCGGCGAGGTGGCCGACGTCATCGACCCGTTCGACGCGGAGATCGACCCGGTCGGCGAACACGAGCATCCGACCGGCCGGCACGGAGAGCGCCGCGAGTAGATCGGCGGTTCGTCAGGTCACCTGAACGGCTGAGCACTAACGTGTGTGCATGCCAACAGCGCTCGTCACCGGGGCGACGGCCGGGATTGGTGCCGCCTTCGCCCGCAAGCTCGCCGCCGACGGGTACGACCTGGTGATCGTGGCCCGCACCAGGGACCGGCTCAAAGAGGTCGCCACAGAGCTTGCCGAACGGCACGGCGTCGACGTGCAGCCGATGACCGCGGACCTGTCCACCACCCGGGCCCGCAAGCGCGTGGAGGAGCGCCTCGCCGACCACGAGAAGCCGATCGACCTCCTGGTCAACAACGCCGGCTTCGGCACTCGCGGCGCGTTCAGCGAGACCGACCTCGACCACCTGCAGGCCCAGCTCGACGTCAACGTCACCACCGTGCTGCGGCTGACCAGGGCGGCCCTGCCCGGCATGCTCGCCCGCAGGCACGGCGGCGTCATCAACGTCTCCAGCATCGCCGGCTTCTTCCCCGGCACCGGCCCGACCTACGCCGCCAGCAAGGCGTGGGTGACCACGTTCTCCGAGGGCATGGCCGCCAACCTCACCGGCACGGGCGTCCGCGTGATGGCGCTGTGCCCGGGGTTCACGAAGACCGAGTTCCACGACCGCGCCGGCGACGACATGTCGACGCTGCCGGACCGGCTGTGGCTCGACGCCGACCAGGTCGTCGCCGACTGCCTGCGTGACCTGCGCCGGGGCCGGCCCCGCTCGGTGCCCGGCCTGCCGTACAAGGCGTTGCTCGCGGTACCCCGGCTGCTGCCGAGGGCACTGCTGCGCAAGTTCGAGACCAGGGCGGCCGCGGGACGCGACCGCACCTGAGCGAGTCAGGGGGAGAACACAGGGATGGGATCCACCGGGACGGTCCTGCTCGTCATCGGCGTCGTCATCGTCGTCGGCGCGGTGCTGTACTTCCAGTACCAGGCGCACAAGAAGAAGGTCGCCGAGTTCACCACGTTCGCGGCCCAGCGCGGCTGGCGCTACATCGAGCGCGACCGGACGCTGAAGGACCGGTTCCTCGGCACGCCGTTCGGCAAGGGGCACGGCCGCGACGCCCGGCACATCCTCCGGGGCGAGCACCGCGGCCGTCAGCTGCTGGTGTTCGAGTACAGCTACAAGGAGACCCACGGCAGCGGCGACAGCCAGCGCACCGAGACCTACCACCACACGGTGGCCTCGGTGTACATCCCCGAGCCCAAGCCGATGCTCGAGGTCGGCCGCGAGGGCCTCGGCCGCAAGCTGCTGGGTTTCGTCGGCATGCGGGACCTGCAGCTGGAGAGCGAGCAGTTCAACGAGACGTTCCACATCCGGACGGACAACGACAAGTTCGCCTACGACATCCTGCATCCGCGCATGATGGAGTGGATGCTCGCGGACCAGCGGGCATTGGACAACGGATTCCGGTTCGAGCGGGGCGACCTGGTGGTCTGGGACCGGGAGAAGATCGACCTCCAGAAGGCCCAGTGGATGCTCGACTACCTCTGCGACATCCTCGACCAGGTGCCAAGCTTCGTCTGGAAATCCTGACGACCGCGGAGGACGCACGCCATGACCCAGCAGCCTGGGTGGTATCCCGAGCAAGCCGGCTCCACCGTTCTCCGCTGGTGGGACGGCAACCAGTGGACACAGCACACCCAGCAGGGACCGCCCCAGCACCAGCAGCCGCGCAGTGACGCCAGCGCCTGGGAGGTCCCGATCGGCCGCGGCCCCGACCCGGACAAGGTGCGCGAGCAGACCCGCGCCGCCGGTGTCGGCCAGGTCGGGCAGGGCGGCGGGACCCTGTTCACCGAGCCGGTGCTCGTGGTGAACCAGAAGGTCAAGCTCATCGAGATGGCCAACGAGTACGCGGTGTTCGACCAGCACGGCCACCAGCTCGGGTCGGTCGCCCAGGTCGGCCAGAACGCGCTGAAGAAGGCCATCCGGTTCTTCAGCAGCTACGACCAGTTCCTCACCCACCGGCTGGAGGTGCGCGACATCAACCACCAGCCGGTGCTGATGCTCACCCGGCCGGCGAAGGTGTTCAAGTCCCGGGTGATCGTGGCGCGGCCGGACGGCTCCGAGGTCGGGCAGATCGTGCAGGACAACGTGTTCGGCAAGATCCGCTTCAACTTCATGGTCAACGAGCAGCAGGTCGGCGGCATCCAGGCGGAGAACTGGCGGGCGTGGAACTTCGCGGTCGTCGACCACACCGGCGCGGAGATCGCCAGGATCACCAAGACGTGGGAGGGCTTCGCCAAGACGATGTTCACCACGGCCGACAACTACGTCGTGCAGATCCACCGGCCGCTGCCGGACCCGCTGGCAAGCCTCGTCGTCGGGTCCGCGCTCACCGTGGACACCGCGCTCAAGCAGGACGAGCGCGGCTTCGGCTGATGGTCTGGCTCGCCGTCGTCGCCGCCGTCCGGGCGGTGGGCACCACCAGCACGCCAGGAAGCTCTGGGGGGTCACGGAAACCGCGATCAGCGTGAAGATCACCGTGCCGACCGGGTGGCCGGCGCTGCGAGCTCGCAGGCGATCTCGTTGAGGCCGTGCCGGCCGCGGCGATCGCTTTCACGTGGACGATCCGGTGACGCCGCCCGTCGGCGGGTACCCCGACCAGCTGCCGGGTTACTTCGTGCTGCCGAGCCACCCGGTGTGACCTCGGGCGCGCCGCACCCGGTTTGTCGGTGTTCCATGAGAGGCTTCCGACCTGTGCGAACAGCTCCAGGTGTTGATGCGACGGCGAAGGGCGAGCTGGCTCGGTTGGTGAGCGAGCTGGCCGTGGTGCATGGCCGGGTGGTGCTCTCCTCCGGCAAGGAGGCCGACTACTACGTCGACCTCCGGCGCGCCACCCTGCATCACGCGGCGGCGCCGTTGATCGGGCGGCTGCTGCGCCAGCTCACCGCCGACTGGGACTACGTGGCCGCGGGCGGGCTCACCCTCGGCGCCGACCCGGTGGCCGGCGCGATGATGCACGCCGCGGCGGCGGCCGGCGAGGTGCTGGACATGTTCGTGGTTCGCAAGGCTGCCAAGGAACACGGGATGCAGCGCCGGATCGAGGGCATCGAGGTGGCCGGCCAGCCGGTGCTCGCCGTCGAGGACACGTCCACCACCGGCGGCAGCGTGCTCACCGCGGTCGACGCGCTCACCGAGGCCGGTGCCACCGTCATCGGCGTGGCCACCGTGGTCGACCGCGACACCGGTGCCCGCGAGGCCGTCGAGGCGCGCGGACTGCCTTACCGCTACCTGCTGGATCTGGCCGACTTGGGCCTGTAGTTCGGCTCGTTCGCCACGCGAGGGCAGCGCGGTCGCGATAGCCTGCCGGGGTGAATGCGGTATTGATCATCATTCTGGTTGTGGTCGCGCTCATCGTGATCGCCGTCGTGGCGTTCATCTCGATGTACAACAAGTTCGCGAGGCAGCGAAACACCATCGAGGAGTCCTGGCGCCAGATCGACGTCGAGTTGCAGCGCCGGCACGACCTGATCGGCAACCTGGTGGAGGTCACCAAGGCCGCCGCCCAGTTCGAGCAGCAGACGCTCACCCAGGTCGTCCAGGCGCGCACGCAGGCCGTGCAGGCGCACGGCGCGGGCCCGGCCGCGCAGGGTGCCGCGGAGCGCTCCCTGAACGGCGCGATGGCCAACTTCTTCGCGGTCGCTGAGCAGTACCCGAACCTGAAGGCCAACCAGGACTTCCTCAACCTGCAGCAGCAGATGGTCGAGACCGAGGACAGGGTCGCCGCGGGCCGCCGCTTCTACAACGGCAACGTCCGCGCCTTCAACACCCGGTTCGACACGTTCCCGTCGAGCATGGTCGCGAACTTCGGCAAGTTCCAGAAGAAGGAGTACTACGAGGTCGACGACCCCCAGGTCCGCGCCGCGCCGTCCCTCAAGGGCGCCTTCGACAGCTTGAACACCCAGGTGACGCCGACCCCGCCGCTCGGCCAGCACATGATCCAACCGCAGCAGCCGGCCCCGATGCCGGCCCAGCCCCAGCCCGGCGGCGCGATGCCGGTCCAGCCACCGCAGACCCCGCCCGCGCCGCCGGTACAACCACCCCAGAACTGACCTCGATCAGGGCCCGCACCAGCCGGGCCCTGATCCATTTCGGCGGCTCCCCGGTTCCCGAGTTATCCACAACGCACCGAGTTGTCCACAGCAGAGCCACACGCCCCCTTTTCGTCGGTACCAACCGATAGACTGGAGTCACGGGGTGCCCCCGGAGAGGGTGGGGGCTGCATCGCGCACGCGCGCGAGCCCTTCGATTCGGGTCTGTGCGGCCATTCGGCAGGGTTGCGGGTTTCTCTGGGCAGGCGCTCGCCGGAGCCTTTCACCTGGCGGTTGCCGGCTCTTTCGGGCACGGTTCGCGGGGCCTTTTCGGGCTGCGGTCTCGCGCCCTCGAGGACGGCTTCGTGGTCGCGGCGTCGGTGCGGGCTTCGCGGGGCAAGTCCGGGTAGCCGGGGCCATCCGCGGATCGGCCACCTGACAAGGTGTTTCCCGGTACGTTGGGGGCATGGCCGGGTTCCTCGCCGATGTCACGATGGTGGTGCACTTCGCGGCGTTGCTCTACATCGGACTCGGGGGGTTTCTCGCCTGGCGGTGGCCCA
>NZ_DASWSJ010000371.1:0-12489 GCF_036402745.1 Actinophytocola sp.
CCGGTGGTGCCGAACCCGGTGCGGGCGTCGAACCCCGTGGTGGGGCCATATCCGGTGCTGGCTCCAAGGCCGGGAGTAGTGGCCGCTCCGCTGGCCGCCGCGGATCCGGTGGTCGCGCCCGATCCCGTGGCCTTGTCAAAGGTGCCGGGCGCGGGGGCCGCGCCCGTTCCCGTCGTGGTGTCGGATCCGGGCGCGCTCGCTTCGGGGGCGAGCGGGCGATGGGATGGCTCGGCCATCGCAGCCGAGGTGGGCGGGGTCGGGTGGGGCAAGGCCGTGCCGTTGGTCAGGTGGTCGTCCGCGGGGCGGGACGGAGCGGGTAAGGGCGTCGAGTCCGTGGACCGTGCCGGCGGGAGGCCGCCGGCGTTGAGGGCGCTCATCATTCGCGCCAGCTCGGCCTTGGTCTGCTCATACGTTGAGGACCGGTAGTCCTCGGGCTGGGCCACGCCGGACGCCGACCGTCCGGGTGCGCCGGACGCCGGGTCGAAGGTGCCGGGGGCCGGCAGGCCGGATGTGCCTGAGGCTGTCGAGTCGAACGTGGTGGGGGGTGACGGCTCGGGTGTGCTGAGCGCCGGGCCGGGGGTGCCTGGCGCGAGGGGCGTGGGTGCGGCGTGGGCGGCACTCGTTGGGGTATAGGGCGTTGCGGTGTGGCTGCTGCTCGTCCCGGCGAGGGGCGAGGACGCTTGGCCAGGTTGTGGGATCGGCGCGTCGTGGGCCAGGGTGTTGGCGGGGCCCTCGGTGGGGGTGACTGGGCGCACGGAGCTCAGTGAGCGGTGGCCGGGTGCATCGGGAGTGTCGGTGACCGGAGGTAGGGAGCTCGAGGAGCGGTGTCCCGCGCCGGTGTCCGAGCTGAGCGGGTTGGGAACCGGGCGGAGGGTGCTGGCCGAGCGGTAGCCACCTGTCTCGCCCACGGCTCGGGTTGGCTTGGTTGCCGGGCGCTCGGCCGGGTCGGCCCGGCGCTTGCCGCCGCTGCCGGTGGGGATGCTCAGCGAGCTGATGATCGCCCGGCCGATGCGCAGGGTGTCGCCCACGTCCTCGAGCTCCGCCAGGGCTTGGGCGTCGCGGAGCGGCTGGTTGAGCGGCTGAGTGCGTTCGCCGGGGCGCTTGGCGGGCTCTGCCGCGGGTGTCATGGCGTGCCGGGCCGCGGTCAGGAGGGCTCGCGCGTCCACGGCGGGAGCGTCCGGGTTCGACTGGACCACACCCGTGCTGATGCTCTGCCCGTTGGCCTCACCCTGCCACGCGGTCTCGATGGCCGCGGCGAACTTCTCCGCCTGGTCCCTGGTGGTGTGCGGCAGCAGGACGGCCAGCTCGGCACCGTCCGAGCGGGCCAGCTCGGCGTGGTCCGGCGCTATGTTGCGGACCCGGCCGGCCAGCTGGCTCAGCTCGACGTCGGCACTGATGCCGTAGGCGGCCGCCGAGCCGCCGGTGAGTGCGCTCCTGCCGTTGTTCTCGAGGCGCACCAGGGTGAGCGCCACCGGCCGCTCGCCGTTGCGGACGGAGCGCAGGCGGCGGATCAGGCCCTCCTTGTTGAGCAGGCCCGTCGCCTCGTCGGTGGTGTCGGACGGGAGCACGCCGTCGGCCGCGGCCGACAACAGCTCCGCCGCGGTGGGCTCGGCGTGCGCGGCCGCCGGGGCGGGCGTCGGCGTGGCCTCGTGCGTGGACGCCGCCGTGGCACGGTGGGACGACCGGCCCGTCTGCTGCGACGGCATCGCGGGCTGCGCGTCGACGGCGGACGTGGACGGGCGGGCGGCGGCCCGCGCCGGGACGGCCGAAACCGGCTGGCCGTCCGGGTGAACCACCTGGCGCAGCAAGGCGTTGACGGCCTTCGTGTCCCAGTCGGTGGCGCCCACCTCGGTGAGCACCCGGCGCCCCGCCAGCGCGATCGCGTGCAGCCGGCGCTGCTCGGCCGCCCTGGCCGAGCGCAACGACTCCAGCGCGTCCGTGGGGTGCCCGGCCGACTCGTCGAGCTGGGACACCATGGTGAGCGCGTCGGCGAGCAGCCCGTCGAGCCCGTGCCGGTCGGCGACCCACACGGCCTGGTCGAGCAGCCCGCGCCCGCGGTCGACCCGACCCGACGGCAGGTGCACCCGCGTCGACACGGCCAGCATCAGCGACCCGACCGCGGCCGCCGACGTGGCGCGCACCGGCTCGGCCAGCACGTCCTCGGACACCGCCACGGCCTCGTCGAGCTCGCCGTCGTCCAGCAGCGCACACACCAGCTCGAGTACCAACTGCGCGCGCAACCGGTCGCTCTCGGCGCGCAGCCCGCGCAGGCGGCCCAGCTGGGTGAGCCCCTCGCGGGCCGCCTCGGCCGCGTCCTCGGTGTCGCCGTACCAGCGGTGGTACGCCGCCGCGCGGATCGACAGCCGCGCCCCCTCCAGCCGCCGCGCGTCCGGGCTCAGCGTGTCGTCGGACGCGAGGAGCCGGTCGGCCTCGGCCAACGCGTCCTCGACGTCGTCGCGCCGGCCGATGTGCGCGATGCAGCCGACGAGCCGGCCGAGCGCCATGGCCCGCACCGAGGGCCGCGGTTGCACCGCCTCCAGCACCGGCCGCAGCAGCGCGCAGCCCAGCAGCGGCTCGCCGACCTCGCGCGAGCATGCCGCGAGGTCGAGCCGGACCGACATGGCGACATCGGCGACGCCGCTGTCGTCGGCGAGAGCGAGCGCCGCGAACGCGGGCTCGATCGCCTCGACGTAGTTGCTGATCCGCACGAGCCCGGCGGCGAGCACCGCCTGCGCCCGCATGGACAAGCCCTTGGCCTGGTCGACGTCACCGGACCCGGACGACTCGGCGGCGCCGACCATCAGCGCGCGGCGGGCCAGCTGAACGGCCAGCTCCGGCGCGCTGAAGCGCAGCGCCTCCGCCGAGCGGACGAGTGCGGCACACTCGCCAAGCCCGCCGGCCGCCGGTCGTTCGTCCCAGGCCGCCACCACTCGGAGCCCCCAACCTAGTCCCGGGTCAGCTTGCGGTAGGTGACCCGGTGCGGACGCGCGGCTTCCTCACCAAGACGTTCGATCTTGTTCTTCTCGTAGCCCTCGAAGTTGCCTTCGAACCAGAACCACTTGGCGGGATTCTCGTCTGTGCCTTCCCACGCGAGGATATGCGTCGCGACCCGATCAAGGAACCACCGGTCGTGGGAGATGACCACCGCACAGCCCGGGAACTGCTCCAACGCGTTCTCGAGGGAGCCGAGCGTCTCGACGTCCAGGTCGTTGGTCGGCTCGTCGAGCAGGATCAGGTTGCCGCCCTGCTTTAGCGTCATCGCCAGGTTGAGCCGGTTGCGCTCGCCACCGGACAGCACGCCCGCCGGCTTCTGCTGGTCGGCACCCTTGAACCCGAACGCGCTCACGTACGCCCGGGAGGGCATCTCGACCTGCCCGACGTGGATGTAGTCCAGCCCTTCGGATACCACCTCCCACACGTTCTTCTTGGGGTCGATGCCGCCCCGTTCCTGGTCCACGTAAGACAGCTTGACCGTCTCGCCGATCTTGACCTCACCGTCGTCGGGCTCCTCGAGGCCGACGATGGTCTTGAACAGCGTCGTCTTGCCGACGCCGTTGGGACCGATGACGCCGATGATCCCGTTACGCGGCAGGTCGAACGACAACCCGTCGATGAGCACCCGCTCGCCGAAACCCTTGCGCAGCTTGTCGACGGAGACCACGACGTTGCCCAGCCGGGGCCCCGGCGGGATCTGGATCTCCTCGAAGTCGAGCTTGCGGGTGCGCTCGGCCTCCGCGGCCATCTCCTCGTAGCGGTCCAGCCGGGCCCGGGACTTGGTCTGCCGCGCCTTCGCGTTGGACCGCACCCACGCCAGCTCGTCCTTCAGCCGCTTCTGCAGCTTCTGGTCCTTCTTGCCCTGGACCGCGAGCCGCTCGGCCTTCTTCTCCAGGTAGGTGGAGTAGTTGCCCTCGTAGGGGTGGGCTCGCCCGCGGTCGAGCTCCATGATCCACTGCGAGAGGTTGTCGAGGAAGTACCGGTCGTGGGTGACCGCCAGGACGGCACCCTGGTACTGGGACAGGTGCTGCTCCAGCCACAGCACACTTTCGGCGTCCAGGTGGTTGGTGGGCTCGTCCAGCAACAGCAGGTCGGGTTTGGACAGCAGGAGCTTGCACAGCGCCACCCGGCGGCGCTCGCCACCGGAGAGCACCTTGACGTCCGCGTCCGGCGGCGGGCACCGCAGCGCGTCCATCGCCTGCTCCAGCTGGGAGTCCAGGTCCCAGGCGTCGGCGTGGTCGAGGTCCTCCTGAAGTCGGCCCATTTCCTCCATGAGCTCGTCGGAGTACTCGGTCGCCATCTTCTCGGCGATCTCGTTGAAGCGGTCGAGCGTCTGCTTGATCTCGCCGACCCCCTCCTCGACGTTGCCGAGGACGGTCTTGTCTTCGTTGAGTAGCGGCTCCTGCTGCAGGATGCCGACGGTGTGCCCGGGGGACAGGAACGCCTCGCCGTTGTTGGGCTGGTCCAACCCCGCCATGATCTTGAGCACGCTGGACTTGCCGGCTCCGTTGGGACCGACCACCCCGATCTTCGCGCCTGGGTAGAACGCGATGGTCACGTCATCAAGGATGACCTTGTCCCCGTGCGCCTTGCGCACCTTTTTCATGGTGTAGATGAACTCGGCCATGGCCGCGATCGTAGAGCGGTCCGCACTCGGCCATGACCGCGGAGTGGCGCAACGGCGCTGACGATCTTCCTTCGATCGCCGAGTTCGCAGGGTATACCGTCACCCGAGCACATTCGCCCGCATCAGGCGGCGGCGACCACCTCCTCGGCCGGCATGCCGGTACTCAGCGCGGACGGGCTCCAAGAGGGTCGCTCGACCACCACCGTGCACCAGCCGAGGTCGGGCCCGAGCGCCTGGGCGTCGATCTCGGCACTGCTGCGACGCTCGCCGTTCTCGGTGGAGTACTCGCGGATGAAGAACCGGCCGGTGACCACGACGTTGTCGCCCTTGACCAGCGACGCGGCCACTCCCTCGGCGAGCCGGCGCCAGCAGTTGACCTGGACGAAGACCCGGTCGCCGTCGACCCAGTCCTGCGCCTCCTTGTTGAACCTGCGCTCCCTGGCCATGAGCCGGAAGCTGCTCTTGCGGTCGCCGTTGGGGAAGGTGTGCCGCACGATCTCGGTCACCACTTTGCCCGCGACGGTCAGGTTGGTCTCGAACATCGTCTGGTTCCTCTCGGTGGGGCCGGCGCGTCGGGCGCCGCTGTCATGACCCACATTGCCGCGAGGGACCGGCGGGTGGGGCGGTGAGGCCGCCGGCTGTGGACAACTGGCGAGATGTGGACAACTGGCCCGTGGACTCGTCGGTGACGGCCGGAAATGTCGGTGGGTCGTGCTAGGTGGCGAACGCCACAGACATGAGTGAGTCCTCACTCATTGACGTGAGTGAGGACTCACTCATACAGTGGTGGCATGGTCGAGGACGAGAAGAGGCGCCGAGCCCCCGCGATGACGCTGGAGCAACGGCGCGAGGCGATCGTTGCCAGCACGCTGCCGCTGCTGATCGAGCACGGCGGCGCGGTGTCCACGAGCCAGATCGCCGCCGCCGCGGGTATCGCCGAGGGCACCGTGTTCCGCGCGTTCAAGGACAAGCAGGAGCTGCTGGTCGCGTGCATGCAGGCGGGGCTGAACTCCGACGAGGAGGTCAGCCGCATCGAGGGCATCGACCGCGCGCTCCCGCTGGCCGATCGGCTGACCGAGGCCGTGCGCGCGATCAGCGGCTACCTCAACCGAATCTGGCAGGCCGGCCAGGCCCTGCAGGCGGCCGGGATCTCCCGCGAGGACATGCACCAGCGCATGCACGGCGACGAAGGACGGGCGAAGAGCCCGGAGGACGGCCCGCCGCGGGAGATGTTGCGCGTCAACGCCGCGATGTCCGGCCTGTTCGACACCGACGACCTGCGCCTCGACCCCGAGCACGCCTCCCGGCTCCTGCTCGGGCTCGTGCTCACCAACCGGATGGGCACCAACTTCGGCACCCCGGTCTCCGAGCCGGCCCAGTTGGTCGACCTGTTCCTCCACGGAGCCATCAGAACCGACAACAGAGGGAAACCAGCATGAACGAGGCAATGATCGAGGTCGACGGCGTCAGCAAGACCTTCGGCGACGTGATCGCACTGGACGGGGTGAGCCTGACCGTGCCGCGCGGCACCGTCCTCGGCCTCCTCGGCCACAACGGCGCCGGCAAGACGACGCTGGTCAACGTGCTCACCACGATGCTCCCGCCGACCAGCGGCAGCGCGCGGGTGGCCGGCTACGACGTCGTCGGCCAGGCCAACCAGGTCCGCGGCCGGATCGGCCTCACCGGCCAGTTCGCCGCCGTCGACGAGGGCCTGTCCGGCACCGACAACCTGGTCCTGATCGCCCGGCTGCTCGGCGCGAGCCGGCGCGAGGCCAAGGCCCGGGCCGAGGAGCTGCTCGACCTGTTCGACCTCACCGCGGCCGCCGGGCGACCGGCCCGCACCTACTCCGGTGGCATGCGGCGCCGGCTCGACCTCGCGGCGAGCCTGGTCGGCCAGCCGGACGTGATCTTCCTCGACGAGCCCACCACGGGCCTGGACCCGGTGAGCCGGATCGGCCTGTGGGAGATCGTCGAGAACCTGGTCGGCGACGGCACCACGGTGTTGCTGACCACCCAGTACCTGGATGAGGCGGACCGCCTGGCCGACGCGATCACCGTGCTGGCCGACGGCCGGATCGTCGCCGCCGGCACCGCGGCCGAGCTCAAGGCGCAGGTCGGCAGGCGCGCGGTGCACGTCACGCTCGCCGCACCCGCCGACGCACCGGTCGCCATGGGCTCGCTCGAGCGCGCCGGCCTGAAGCCGGTGCACGACGAGCCGCAGAACGCCGTGACCGCCCCGGTGCAGGCCTCCACCGACCTCGCGGTCGTCGTCCGCGCGCTCGACGAGGCGGGCATCGAGGTGGCCGAGCTGGCCCTGACCGAACCGAGCCTGGACGACGTGTACCTCGCCCTGGCCAAGAACAAGACCGCAGCCTGAGGGGACCAACCATGACCATGACACTCGACGCCGGCGTAGGACGCTGGCAGGGCACCGGACTCGCCAACCAGATCGGCATCCTCACCGGCCGGTCCATGCGCGCATTGCTCGGCGACCCCAAGCTCGTGATCTTCAGCGTGCTCCAGCCGCTGATCATGCTGCTGTTGTTCAGCCAGGTCTTCAGCGGCATCGCGGGCACGGCCGGCTTTCCACCCGGTGTCAGCTACATCGACTACCTGATGCCGGCGATCCTGGTCACCACCGGGGTCGGTGCGGCACTGCAGTCCGGCATCGGGCTGGTGACCGACATGAAGAACGGGGTGCTCGGCCGGCTCCGGTCGCTGCCCATCAACCCCAGCTCGGTCCTGGTCGCGCGCAGCCTCGCCGACCTCATCCGCACCGCGCTGCAGCTGCTGATCCTGCTGGTGGCCGCGGTCGTGCTGTTCGGCTTCTCCCCCGCGGGCGGCGTGCTCGGCGTGCTGCCGGCCTTCCTGCTGGCGCTGGCCGTGAGCTGGTCACTGAGCTGGGTCTTCCTGGCCATCGGGACGTGGCTGCGCAACGCGGAGACCATGCAGACGGTCGGCTTCCTGGCGATGTTCCCGCTGATGTTCGCCTCCAGCGCGTTCGTGCCGGTGGACGGGCTGCCGGCGTGGCTGCGGGTGATCGCGCAGATCAACCCGCTGACCTACGCGGTGAACGCCTCCCGTGACCTGGCGCTGGCCATGCCGGTCGGCACGGGGGTCCTGGGCGCGCTGGCCACCAGCACGGGCTTGCTGCTCGTCGGCTTCGTCGCGGCGGTGCGCGGGTTCCGGCGACCGCTGGCACCCTAGCCGGATCGGGCGGCCGCCCGATCCAGGGTGATCAGGTGCGAACGACGTCGGCCGGCGCGCCCGCCGGCCGACGTCATCGCGTTCGGGCCGGCGCAGCTAACCCTGGCGGTCGGAGAGCTTGCGGAGCATCGCGTTGTAGGCCTCGCGCTCGGTGTCGCCCTCCGTGTCGGCCTTGCGGTCCAGCCGGCGCGCCTCGCGCTCGTCGGCCCTGGCCCACTGGACGAGCAGGGCCACCAGCACGATCAGCAGCGGCACCTCACCCGCGGCCCACGCGATGCCGCCGCCCAGCTTCTGGTCCGCCAGCAGGTCGGCCGTCCACGGCAGGCCGAGGCTTTGGTACAGCTGCAGGCCGATGACCGTCTGCATGCTCATCAGGATCACGCCGAAGAACGCGTGGAACGGCAGCGAGGCGAACACCATGCCGAGCCGGGCCAGGTGCGGCAGCCGGCGCGGCGCCGGGTCGATGCCGATCACCGGCCAGTAGAAGAGGAAGCCCACGAGCAGGAAGTGGGCATTCATCACAAGGTGTGCCCAGTGCTTCTCCAGGGCGGCATCGAACAGGCCGGAGAAGTACAGCACGTAGAACGAGCCGATGAACAACGCCAGCGCGACCACCGGATGAGTGAGCACGCGCGACACCGGCGAGCGGACGACGGCGAGCAGCCACTCCCGCGGGCCGGGCGGGCCGGCCTTGCCGGCGACGGGTAATGCGCGCAAGGCGAGCGTCACCGGGCCGCCCAGCACCAGCAGCACCGGCGCGAGCATGGACAGCATCATGTGGGTTTCCATGTGGATGCTGAACATGGCCGGCGCGTAGCGGCCGAACCCGGACGACGTGGCGATGAGGATCGTGGCGCAGCCGAGGAGCCACGCGATCGTCCGGCCGACCGGCCACGCGTCTCCCCTGGCCCGCAACCGGCGCACGCCGAGCAGGTAGAGCACGGCGAGCGCGATGGCGACCGTGCCGTAGACGAGGTCGAACCGCCAGTCGGTGAGCAGCCTGACCAGCGTCGGCGGACCGTCGAGCGGGTAGCCGAGCTGCAGTTCCACCCGGTCCGGGCTGTACGACAGGCCCGGCGGTGGGGTCCGCGCGAGCGCCGCGGCGATGCCGATCGTGAGGAACATGACCAGCACCTCGACCGCGGCGAGGCGGACCAGCGCGCCGCTGGTGCCACCCTCCTGGATGGCCCGCACGCCCTTGAGCCGCTGCATGAAGCCGAAGCAGCCGAGCAACACCAGCGCGGCGGTCTTGGCCAGCACGAGCAGGCCGTAGTCGGTGGTGAACAGATCCGGGAGCGGCAGCCGCGCCCAGGCGTTGAGCACGCCGGACACGGCCATGATGATCCAGCAGACCAACGCGGTGGCGGAGAACCGGACCGCGGCCAGGCGTAGCGCGGGCCCGCTGGTGATCCGGCGGCCGAACACCAGCAACGCCACCAGGCCGCCCACCCAGATGGCCGCGGCGACCAGGTGGAACAGCAGGCTGTTGGTCGCCACGTCATGTTGGCCGCCGGCCGAGGAGTGTCCGGTGACCGCGACCGGGGTGAGGCCGAAGAGCGCGACGCAGAACAGCACCGCGGTCGGTCCCCAGGACAGCGCGAGCCGGCTGCCGACCGCCACGACCAGCGCGACGGCAGCGGTGATCAGCCACGCCTTGGGCTGCTCGAGATCGCCGAGCAGGCTGAGCAGCATGTTGTTGTCGAACACGGCCGACACGGGCTTGCCGATGACGTCGGCCTCGTTGAACGGCACGGCGACCAGCGCGGCGAAGAACCAGAGCACCGCAGCCCAGGAGGCCGTGCGCAGCGCCGCGTACCCGCCGACGTCGAGGATCCCGGACCGCTGCGGCGCCACCATGAACGCGGCGAACAGCAGCGAGCCGACGGTGAGCACGCTGCCGACCTCGGCCAGCACGCGGACCACGGTGAGCCCGTAGAGGTTCACCGGACCCGAGTCGCCGGCGGTGACCGTGAGAAGCGCGACCGCGGTGAGCATCGAGAGCAGCGCGCCGATGACGATCAGGGGCAGAACGCCTGCCGTGGCGCCGGTTCGGACGGGCGCGGTCGCGTTCTTCGGCGAGCTGTCGACGGACACGTCTAGAGGGTAGTCACCGCCGGCTCGCGCGCGGCTGCCTCGTCCTCACGGCGGCGGGAAGCGGCCGCGGCCAATGCCACCGGTGCGATCAGCGCGGCGATGATGCCGGCGAACCCGATGGCGACCTCGAGGTTGGTGAGCTGGGCGACGCCGCCGATCATCGGCGGGCCGATGAGGAAGCCGCTGTAGGCGATGGTGGTGACGAAGCCGAGCTCGCGCTCGCCACCGGTGCCGTCGCCGCGGCGGCCGACCGCGCCGGCGAGGTTCAGCGCCACCGGGAACGCGAACGCCAGCCCGGCGCCGGCCAGCGCGAACCCGACGTAGGCGACCGCGCTCGACGGGATGATCGCGGTGGCCAGCAACCCGAGGCCCGCGACCAGCGCGCCGCCGACCAGCATGCGGTCCGCGCCCCAGCGGCGTTCCGCCTGCTCACCGAACAGCCGGACCAGCCCCATCGCGACGCAGAAGACGGAGAACGTGACCGCCGCGGCGGCCTCGCCCATGCCCCGCTCGCGGACGGCGAACAGGGCCGACCAGTCGCCGCTCGCGCCCTCGACGATGGCCGAGCACAGCGCGACCATGCCGAGCAGCCACAGCACCGGGCGGCGGAGCATGCGCCGGTCGGTGACGTCGTGCGCCCCCTCCGCGTTCGCCGGCTCCTCGCGCGGGACGAACCGGATGACCGCGGCCGTCACGACGATCGTGAGCACCGAGACGCCGAGGAAGTGGCCGAGCAGCGCGATCCCGTGGCCGGCGGCGAACGCGGCGCCCATCGAGCCCGCGAGCGCGCCGAAGCTGAAGCCGGCGTGGAAGACCGGCATGAGCGGGCGCTCGGTGCGGCGGACGACGGTGACCGCGGCGACGTTCATGGCGACGTCGAGCATGCCGACGCTCACGCCGAGCAGGACGAGGACGAGCCCCAGTTCCAGCGGTGAGCCGACGGTGGCCATCAGCGGCAGCACGACCACGGTGGCCAGCGCGGACACGGCCACGAGCGCGCGGGCGCCGAAGCGGGCGCACCAGCGGCCGGTCATCGAGGCCGCCGCGATCATGCCGACGCTCGCGCCGAGCAGTGCGAGCCCGAGCTGGCCCGGGTTCGCGCCGATCTGTTCGGCGACCGCGGGCATGCGGGGCGCCCACGAGCCGACCACCAGCCCGTTGAGCGCGAACGTGATGAATACCGCCCAGCGTCCCGACCCCACCCCGGTCTCCCTCCGTTGCCCTCCGCGTTCGATGCTAACTGAAGCGCTTCAGTGATCGCTACGCTTTTCGGACGCGAACGGGACTTAGGCTTGACCGGTGAGCCAGGACCGGGTACGCCGACCCACCCTGGACACCGTCGCCCGCCGGGTCGGGGTGTCCAGGGCGACGGTGTCGAACGCGTACAACCGGCCGGACCAGCTGTCCGCGACGCTGCGGGAGCGGATCATCGCCACCGCCAAGGAACTGGGGTACGCCGGCCCGGACCCGGTCGCCCGGTCACTGGCCACCCAGCGATCCGGCGCGGTGGCCTTCATGCTCTGCGACGGCCTGTCCTCCGCGTTCTCCGACCCGGCGCTCTGCATCATGCTCGATGCTCTGGCGTCCACAGTGGATAGCGGCGACCGGGCGTTGCTGCTGCTCCCGGGCATCGGCGACGCCGGCCCGCGGGCCGATAGCGTCATCCGCGCGCAGACCGACGTGGTCGTGGCGTACTCCCTGCCTGAGGGCGCGCCGGCGCTGGAGGCGGTGCGGGAGCGGAACCTGCCGCTGGTGGTCGTCGACCAGCCGGTTCTGCCCGGTTCGGCGCGGGTGCAGGTCGACGACTTCGGCGGCGCGCACCTCGCCGCCCAGCACGTGGCGGGTCTCGGGCACCGCCGCGTGGCGATCCTCGGCCTCAGCACGAGCGCGGACGGCCACCGCGGGCCGGGGAGTCCACAAAGGATCGCGTCAGCGCACTTTCGGGTGACCCTCGACAGGATCGCCGGGTACCTGAAAGGGCTGGCTGAACAGGGTATTGTCGCCGATGAGGTGCCGCTCTGGGAGGCGCCGGGCAGTGTCCGGGAGTTGGGCAGGGAGGGCGCCAGGTGGCTGTTCGGTCTGAGGCCGAGGCCGACCGCGGTGCTGTGCATGTCCGACGAGCTCGCCCTCGGCGCCATGCGAGCCGCCGGCGAGCTGGGCCTGTCGGTGCCCGGGGAGGTGTCGATCGTGGGATTCGATGACACCCCCGCCGCCAGCTGGTGCGACCCGCCGCTGACCACAGTGCGTCAGGACCTCGTCGAGAAGGGCAGACAGGCCGGCGAACTGGCGCTGCGAGCACTCGACGGCGCAAGACCGGGCAGACCGGTCACCATCGGGGTGGAACTGCAGGTCCGGGGCTCAACCGGACCCGCGCCCGACTGACCCGGGCCAACATCACACCCCCGATCTGAGCCAATTCGGAAACGACCGAGCGGTTCGGAGCGATCAGACCCAAGGGCAGCATCCTGCCGTTCGGCAGGCGCGGCCCGCCATGCCCTCGTAGCTCAGCGGAAAGAGCAGGAGCCTTCTAAGCTCTGGGTCGCAGGTTCGAGTCCTGCCGGGGGCAC
>NZ_DASWSJ010000372.1:0-6237 GCF_036402745.1 Actinophytocola sp.
CGGCGACCCGGCGGGCGGCTTCGAGGCCGTCCTCACTGGCGTGGTGGGCGGCGCCCGCGGCGCGCAGCGGGAGGTAGCACTCCGGCGCCAGGATCAGGACGAACAGGCCCACGGCCAGCCCGAGGTCGCCGGAGACGAGGCGCAGCCCGATCGTCACCGCGACCAGCGCCACCGACAGCGTCGCGATGAGCTCGAGCACGAGCGCCGAGGCGAACGCGAGGCGCAGCGTGCCCATCGTGGCCTTGCGGTGGGCGTCGGAGACCCGGCGGACGGCGTCGGCCTGGGCGCCGGCGCGGCGGAACGCGGTGAGGACCGGGAGCGCGCGGGCAAGCTCGAGGAGGTGTGCGGACAGGCGCCCGGTGGCGTCGGCCGCCTCGGCCACCCGGTCTCGGGTGCGCAGCCCGATCAGCACGGCGAACACCGGGACGAGCGGGAGGGTCAGCGCGATGACCACCGCGGACGGCCAGTCGGCGAGCAGGACCACGCCGCCGATGCCGAGCGGCAGGACGGCGACGTTGACCAGCGCGGGGAGGTAGGTGGTGAAGTAGCCGTCGAGCGCGTCGAGCCCGCGGGTGGCGAGCGCGGTCAGCTCCGCCGGTCCAGTGTGGACGATCCACTCCGGACCGGCGGCGAGCGCGCGATCGAGGACGATTTCGCGCAGCTCCGCCTTCGCCCCGGCCGCCGCCCGCGCGGCGACGACCTGCGTGGCCCACCCGAGAACCGCGCGGGCGAGCACCACACCGGCGAGCACCCCCAGCCGCCCGCCGATGGGTGCCCCCGCCCCCCGCACGACATCCGCGAGCACCGAGGCCAGCGCCCACGCCTGCCCGACGAGCGCCACCGCGCTGAGGGCGGCCAGCACCGCGCACACCGCCAGCGCCCGCCGCGCCACCCGCGACAACGCCAGCGCACCGAGCGGGCCAGCCCCTCCGGTGGTCACGCCGGCGGTTGCCCGGCGCGCTGTGCGGAACCGCTGCAGCGCGCCGAGCGGGCCGGATCGTCTGGTGGTCATGCCCGCCCCCGGCCGAAAGCTCCATTCGCGGCCCCGAGTTGTCCACAGGCCCACGCGAAACCCTTTGACCAGCCCAAATCCGGGTAGACTGGCTGTGAGGGGTGCCCCCGGAGTGGGCGGGGGCTGCGTCGGGCACGCGCGCGCGTGCGAGGTTCGGTGGTTGTCATGGGGTGTGGGCCTTCGGGATGTGGGTCGTGGTGATGCGTTTGCGGAACACCCAGTAGGTCCAGCCCTGGTAGATCAGCACGGCCGGAGTGCCGAACGCCGCCACCCATGTCATCACCCCCAGCGTGTACGGGCTCGACGCGGTGTCCGCTATGGACAGTGACCACGCCGGGTCCAGGGTGGAGGGCAGCACGTTCGGGTACAGGGCGCCGAACAGCGTGGTCACCGCCGCCGCCACCGTCACGCCCAGCGACGCGAAGGCCTGACCCTCCCGGCCGACCGCCAGCCGGAGCCACGCGCACACGCCCGCGACCAGGGCCACGACCAGCGGCAGCCACGTCCACGGCGAGCCCTCGCGGAGCTGGACCACCACCAGCAGCAACCCCAGCGGGGCCAACGCGAGCGGCGCGATCGTCAGCGCCAGCCGGCGCGCCCGCAGGCGGATCGGGCCGTCGGTCTTCAGGGCCACGAACGTCGCGCCGTGGACCAGGGCGAAGCCGGCCACCCCGAGCGCGCCCAGCAGCGTGTCCCAGCGCAGCGCCGAGAACGGGGAGCCCACCCGGTTGCCGGCGGCGTCCAGCGGCAGGCCCAGCACGTTCCAGGACAGGACCAGGCCCACGCCCAGCGCGGCCACCGCCGAGCCGGCCGTGATCACGGTGTCCCAGGTGGACCGCCAGCGCGGCGAGTCGGCCTTGCCGCGGTACTCGAACGCCACGCCCCGGCCGATGAGCGCCAACAGCACCAGCAGCAGCGGCAGATACGCCGCGCTGAACAGCCCCGCGTACCACCCGGGGAACGCCGCGAAGGTCGCGCCGGCCGCGACGATCAGCCACACCTCGTTGCCGTCCCAGACCGGGCCGATCGTGTTGATCAGCACCCGGCGCGAGGCCTCGTCCCGGCCCAGGACCCGCAGCAGCATCCCGACGCCGAAGTCGAAGCCCTCCAGGAAGAGGTAGCCGAGCCACAGCACGGCGATGATCAGGAACCAGACGGTCGCGAGGTCCACAAGGGGCTCCTAGTAGGCGAAGGTCAGGACGTCGTCGTCGCGCTCGGGCTCGGCGGGCAGGACGGCCGCGACCCCGCCGCGCACGTACCGGCGGATCAGCACCACCTCGACCACCGCGAGCGCGCCGTAGACCAACGTCAGCGCGATCAGCGAGAACAGCACCTCACCGACGGTCAGCCCGGACACGGCCCGCGCGGTGAACATCCACACTCCGTCCACACCGGACGGGTTGGGTGCGACCACGAACGGCTGGCGGCCCAGCTCGGTGAAGATCCAGCCGAAGCTGTTGGCCAGGAACGGCGTGGCGATGCCGGCCAGCGCCAACCGAGGCAACCAGCGCGACCGCGGCACCCGACCGCGCCGGGTCAGCCACCACCCGAGCACGCCGATCCCCGCGCCGACGGCGCCGAAGCCGATCATCAGGCGAAAGCCCCAGTAGGTCACCGGCAGGTTCGGCACGTAGTCGATCCGCTGCCCCGACAGCTCCCCCAGCCGCGGGTCCACCGGGTAGAACTCGCCGTACCGCGCCTGGTACTCCGCGACGAGGTCGTCGATGCCGCGGACCTCCGAGTCGAAGTCGCTGTTCGCCAGGAACGACAGCAGCGCCGGCACGGTGATGGACTTGACGTTCTCGCAGTCCGGACTGGACACGTCGCCGATCGCGAACACCGAGAAGCCCGCCGGCCGCTCGGTATGGCACAAGGCCTCCGCCGACGCCATCTTCATCGGCTGCTGCTGGAACATCAGCTTCGACTGCAGGTCACCGCTGACGACCAGCGCGCCGAACGCCAGCACCCCCACGAGCGTCCCGAGCCGCAACGACGACCGCCACACCGCGGCGTCCGAAGTGGAGCGATACAGGCGCCACGCCGCGATCCCCACGAGGAACGCGCCGGCCACCGCGAACGCCCCGGCGACCGCGTGCGGGAACGCGGCCAGCACCGTCGAGTTGCCGAGCACCTGCCAGATCGAGGTCAGCCGCGGTCTGCCGTCGACGAGCTCGACGCCGACCGGGTGCTGCATCCACGAGTTCGCCGCCAGGATGAAGTACGCGGATACCACGGTGGCCAGCGAGAACGCCCATACGCACGCCAGATGCACGCGCCGGGACAGCCGGTCCCAGCCGAAGATCCACAGCCCCAGGAACGTGGACTCGACGAAGAACGCGACGAGCCCCTCCATCGCCAGCGGCGCGCCGAACACGTCCCCGACGAACCGGGAGTACTCGCTCCAGGCCATGCCGAACTGGAACTCCTGCACGATCCCGGTGACCACGCCCATCGCGAAGTTGATCAGCAGGAGCTTGCCCCAGAACTTCGTCATCGTGAGGTAGCGCGGGTTCCCCGTCCGCACCCACGCCGTCTGCATGCCCGCGACCAGTAGCGACAGGCCGATCGTGAGCGGCACCATCAGGAAGTGGTAGACGGTCGTGATGCCGAACTGCCACCGCGCGAGATCCAGGACGTCCACGCCGACCACGCTGCTCCGCGTGGCCCGCGGCCGGCAGGTCCGCCGGTCCCGTCCGGGCAGGACCTTGGTCCTGTGATCGGCGCAACCGCCGGCCCGGCGCGGACAGCCGGTAGCATGGTGATCGCCAGAGGGGAGTAGTTCCCGCGGTCGCCTTCGGGTGGCCACGGCGAGGACATCGACATACTGACCCGTTCGCGGGTCCGGTGCCTCACCCGCGTCGAGCGGGCGAACGAGACCTCCGGCCGGGTTAGATCATGCCCGGCCGGAGTCATCCTGCCTCCGTCCGGGCCCGACACGGAGGGACTCCCGTCCACATGGGCCACTGGCTCCTCGCATTCGTCTCGGCGTACGGCGCCGTGTTCCTGCTCGAGCTCCCGGACAAGACGACCGCGCTCACCCTGGTGCTGTCGAGCCGGTTCCGCAGCCGGCCGGTGCTGGCCGGCGCCGCGGTCGCGTTCGCGCTGCAGTCGGTCATCGCGGTCGCCCTGGGTAGCGCGATCACGCTGCTGCCGGCGCGGGTCGTGGCCGGCGCGATCGCGGTGCTGTTCGGGGTCGGCGCGCTCCTGCTGCTGCGCGAGAGCATGGCCGCCGACGCCGGGGACGCCGACGCGGCCGCGTCGAGCACCCGGGCCGGCGTGCCGTTCCTGCGCGCGGCGATGGTCTCCTTCGGCACGCTGTTCCTCACCGAGTGGGGCGACGCCTCGCAGGTCACCGCCATCGGCGTGGCCGCCCGCTACGCGAGCCCCGTCGCGGTGGGCATCGGCACGTTCCTGGCGCTGATGAGCGTGACCGTGCTGGCGCTGCTGGTGGGCCGCAAGCTGCGCTCGCGGGTACCCGCGCACTTCATCCAGCGCGGCGCCGCGGCGGTGTTCGGCGTCTTCGCGCTGCTGGCCGCCTGGCAGGCGATCTTCTAGCCGTACTCCCGGGTCGGTCATCTGGTGGACACTGTCCCCAGTTCACCACGTCATCGGGAGGCGGCGATGCGGCAGCCGATCGAGCCGGGCACCCGGCTGTGGGAGGACACCGGGCTGATCACGTTCTCGCTGACCACGGGGGCGGCGTTCGCGCTGCAGGTGATGCACCCGTCGGTGGGCGCTGTGGTCGGCGAGCACTCGGTGTTCCGCACCGACGCGATCGGCCGGGCCGAGCGGAGCATCGCGTCGGTGCTGACCTGGGTCTACGGCGGCCCGGAGGCACTGGTCGAGGCCGACCGGCTGCGCGCTCTGCACGCGCCGCTGCGGTCCACCGACGCCGGCGGGGTGACGCACACGGCGCTGGCGTCCGGGCCGTGGGCGTGGATCATCCTGACCGCGCCGTACGCGTACACGGTGGCGGCGCGGTACTTCTCCCGCCGGCCGCTGCGGCGCGCGGAGGCCGAGCGGTTCTACGCCGAGATCCAGCAGCTGATGCGCAACCTGCACGTGGCGGAGAAGGAGATCCCGCCGACGTACGCGGCCTACCTCGCCCGCTTCGACGACGTGCTCGAGCACACGCTGGTGGCGCACCCGACGGCGTACGAGTTCCTGGCGGCGACCCGCCGGGTGCCGCCCCCGCTCGGACTGCCGGCGGTGCTGCGCCCGCTGTGGCGCGTGGTGGCGTACCTGCCGGGCCGGGTGCAGCATTTCGTCACGGTCGGCACGCTGCCCCCGAAGGCCCGCACGATCCTGGGCCTGGACTGGACCGACCGCGACGAGCGGCGGCTGCGGGCGCTGGGCCGGGTGATCGCGTTGGTGATGGCCGTGCTGCCGGAACGCCTGCGCTACCTGCCCATCGCCTACGAGGCGCGCCGCGTGGACCGGGCCCGACGAGCCCTCCGACAAGTGCTGGCCCACCGCCCGAGATAACCCGACAAACCGCGACCTCGCGCCCGCACGCGTGCGATGGCAGCCCCCACCCTCTCCGGGGGCACCCCGATTGGGTCAAGTCTATCGGCTCAGGGTCTCGGGAGGGGCTCGGCGGCGGTCGCTGTGGATAACCGGGCGGGTTGTGGACAACTCGCCCGGTCGACGAGCTCGGTCGGTCAGCGCAGGGCGTCGGCCACGGACTGGGCGGCTCGCAGGACCTGCGGGCCGACCACCTCGCCGTCGAGCTCGTGGAAGGTGATCACGCCGACGCTCGCGCGCAGGCCGGGCACGCCGCGAACCGGGGCCGCGACGCCCGACGCGCCCGTCTGGAGCTCGCCGCTCGTCGCGATCCAGCCGGGGACCTCGTCGCGCAGGCCGATCGCCTTGCCGGCCGCGCCCCGGCCCAGCGAGTGGCGCGTGCCGACCCGGTAGGCGACGTGGTAGGTGGTCCACGAGGGCTCGATCACCGCGATCGCCTGGGCCTCCTCGCCGTCGGCGACCGTGAGGTGGGCGGTCGCGCCGACGCCCTCGGCCAGCTCGCGCAACGCCGGCAGCGCGGCCAGGCGCAGCTGCGGGGTGACCTTCGCGGCCAGCCGGAGCAGGCCCAGCCCCAGCCGGACCTTCGAGCCGTCCCGGCGGACCAGGCCCCGTTCCTGCAGCGGCACCAGCAGCCGGTAGATCGCCGCGCGGCTGGCCCCGATGGCCGTCGCCAGCTCGCTGATCGTCGGTGCCTCGGACTC
>NZ_DASWSJ010000373.1:0-3159 GCF_036402745.1 Actinophytocola sp.
GTGCTCGGGCTCCGTCCCGATCGAGGACTGATCAGCGGTCGCGGATCTCCATCGTGCAGCACTTGGGGCCTCCGCCGGACTTGCGGAGTTCGGAGATGTCCACGAAGTAGGGCTCGTAGCCGTGGTTGATCAGCTGGTCCGCCAGATGGGTGGCCTCCATCGGCAGGACCACGTTGCGGCCGTCGGACACCGCGTTCAGGCCCAGGCATTCCGCGTCCGCCGGGGTGGCGACGATCGCGTCGGGGAAGAGGCGGTACAGGACCCTCTGGGAGCCCGGCGAGAACGCCTCCGGGTAGTACGCGATGTGCGTGCGCCGGCCCGGCCCCGCCGGCGTCAGCACGCACAGGGCCGTGTCCAGGTGGTAGAAGCGCGGGTCCACCAGGTTCAGCGACACCACGGGAACGCCGAGGATCTCCTGCGCCTCCGCGTGCGCACCGGGGTCCGTGCGGAAGCCCGTGCCGGCCAGGAGCACCTCGCCGGTCCAGGTCAGGTCGCCCTCGGCCTCGTTGATCTTGGCGGGCATCACGACGTCGCGGTAGCCGTGGTCCAGGAACCAGCGGCGGTAGTGGTCGGCCTCGGCGGCTCGCTGCGAGGCGCGGAAGCGGGCGCCGAGAACCCGGCCGTCGACGACGGTGCCCGAGTTGGCCGCGAAGACCATGTCCGGCAGGCCCGGCTGGGGCTTGATGAAGTCGACCCGGTGGCCCCAGCGGCGGTACGTGTCCGCCAGCTCGGTCCACTCCTTCACGGCCAGCTCCGTCGACACGGGCTGGCTCGGGTCCATCCACGGGTTGATCGAGTACTCGACGGTGAAGTACGTCGGCTCGCACATCAGGTAACGTCGCCCGGTCGCCTCGCGCATGATTCCAATGTAAGCGCGCGAGCGAGAAGCGATCAATGTCGCAAAGGCACCCCGCGACCGGCAGAATGTTGCGTGTGGACACCATAGATCAGCGAATCATTTCGCGGCTGGTCGCCGACGCGCGGTCCAGCTACTCGGAGATCGGCAAGGCGGTCGGGTTGTCGGCGCCGGCGGTCAAGCGCCGGGTCGACCGGCTGCTCGACACGGGCGTGCTCAGGGGCTTCACCGCGGTCGTCAACCCGGAGGCCCTGGGCTGGGGCACCGAGGCCTTCGTCGAGGTGCACTGCATCGGCAACGTCACCCCTGACCGGATCCGGGCCCGCCTGCTGCCCCTGCCGGAGGTGGTCGCCGCCTATACCGTCTCCGGCGCGGCCGACGCCATCGTCCACCTGCGCGCGGGCAACATCCACCACCTCGAGGACGCACTCGAACGCCTCCGCGCCGTCGACATGATCGACCGGACCGTCTCCACCGTCGTCCTGTCCAGGCTGCTCGAGCGACCACCAGCTCCCGAGGTCGGCCAATAGGCTCCCCACCCATGACCGACGTCCTGCTGCAACGACGCGACCGCACCGCGGTCATCACCCTCAACGTCCCCGACCGGCGCAACGCCATCACGCTGCCGATCTCCGCCCGCCTCGCCGAGCTCGTCGCCGAGTGCGAGCGGGACGAGGACGTCGCGGCCCTCGTCGTCACCGGCGCACCGCCCGCCTTCTGCGCCGGCGCCGACCTCACCGCGCTCGGCGCGGCCCGCGAGGAGGGCCTGCGCGCCATCTACGCCGGCTTCCTCGCCGTCGCCCGGTGCACGCTCCCCACCATCGCCGCGGTCGGCGGGGCCGCGGTCGGCGCGGGCCTGAACCTGGCGCTCGCCTGCGACGTCCGGCTCGCAGGCCCGCGGGCGAAGTTCGACGCCCGGTTCCTGCAGCTCGGCATCCACCCCGGCGGCGGCATGACCTGGATGCTGCAGCGCGTCGTCGGCCCGCAGACGGCCGCCGCGATGACCCTGTTCGGCACCACGCTCGACGCCACCGAGGCCGTGCGCACCGGCCTCGCGCTGCGGGCGGTCGACGGCGACCACGACGCCCTCGTCGACGCCGCCGTCGAGCTCGCCGCACCCGCCGGGAAGGCGCCGCGCGAGCTGGTCACGGCCACCAAGCGGACGCTGCGCACGACCGCGACCTACGATCGGCACGACGACGCGGTCGAGACCGAGCTGGTAGCCCAGGTCGCCTCGATGGACACGCCGGCCTTCGCCGAGCTGCTGGCCGCCATGCGAGCCCGCATTTCCCGCGATGCGTGACGAAAGTTCCACATGCTGAGAGTCCGGATTGTGATGTGAGACCCGAATACGCTTGGCACCCGGGGAATCACGGCATCAGCGCGGATAGGGTTGGCGAGTGAGCACGTAACCGTGCGTACGGAGGGACCAGCAGATCATGAGTACCAGCGTGAACGGGGGAAACGGCAAGCCGGGGGGTCCCAGAGCGACCCAGGTGACCAAGCTCGACCGGGTCGTCATCAGGTTCGCCGGCGACTCCGGCGACGGCATGCAGCTCACCGGCGACCGCTTCACCTCCGAGGCCGCGGCGTTCGGCAACGACCTGGCCACGCTGCCCAACTTCCCCGCCGAGATCCGCGCCCCCGCGGGCACCCTGCCCGGCGTCTCCAGCTTCCAGCTCCACTTCGCCGACTACGACATCCTTACGCCGGGCGACCGGCCGGACGTCCTCGTCGCGATGAACCCGGCGGCGCTCAAGGCCAACATCTCCGACCTGCCCGTCGGCGGCACGGTCATCGTCAACACCGACGAGTTCTCCAAGCGCAACCTCACCAAGGTCGGCTACGACGGCGACCCGCTCGAGGACGACTCGCTGTCGAGCTTCCAGGTCTTCCCGGTGCGGATGGCCACCCTCACCCAGGGCGCGCTCAAGGACACCGGCCTGTCGAAGAAGGACGCCGAGCGCTGCAAGAACATGTTCGCGCTCGGTCTGCTGTCGTGGATGTACCACCGGCCCACCGAGGGCACCGAGCGGTTCCTGCGCGAGAAGTTCGCCCGCAAGCCCGACATCGCCGAGGCGAACGTGCTGGCGTTCCGGGCGGGCTGGAACTACGGCGAGACCACCGAGAGCTTCGCGGTCACCTACGAGGTGCCGCCGGCGCAGTTCCCGGCCGGCACCTACCGGCAGATCACCGGCAACATGGCGCTGGCCTACGGGCTCGTCGCGGCCGGCCAGTGCTCCGGGCTGCCCATTCTGCTCGGCAGCTACCCGATCACCCCGGCGTCGGACATCCTCCACGAG
>NZ_DASWSJ010000374.1:0-10834 GCF_036402745.1 Actinophytocola sp.
AGCGCGGCATTGCCGTCGAGATCCCCGACCGTGGCGTTGACCTGCGCCAGCGCGATGCGTAGTTGAGCCATGCCCCAATCCTCGCACACGTTTTCGCCTCCAAGGCGAAAATCCCGCGAGCCTCACACCCGAGCGACCAACCCCGACCGGGTGACCGTGTCCGTGCCGCACGTGGGGAGAGCAGCCCCCACCCGCTCCGGGGGCACCCCTCACGACCAGTCTATCGCAGATAAGCCCTGGTCAAAGGGGTCGCGCGAGCCTGTGGACAAGTTCGGTGAGCGAATGGAGAGTTTGGTCGACGGAGACACACACCGGCAGCGCGACGGCACGCGCCGGGTACAGGCCGGGCAGCGGGCGGGCTACCTGCGGGCGCCGCCGCGGACCTTCTTCACCATCGCGCGCACTCGTTGCAACGCCTGCTCCGCGTCGGTGTCGAAGGGGTTGTCGTGGATCATGTACGTCCACGTCGCCGACGGGCGGCGCAGGCCCTCCGACTCGAGGTCGGCGCCGGACGCGGTGATCTCCACCGACTTGAACGTCTTCGTGGCCTGCGCGGCGATCTCGTCGGCGATCTTCTTGAAGACCGGGATCGCGGTTCGGTGGAACTCGTCGATCGGGGTCTCCTTCGCGAGCGCGCGCAGGTGGATGGTCTCCCGCACGTCCGCCAGGAACGCCAGGTGCTCGGTCCACCGCTCGTCCACGTGGTAGAGCATGATCTGCCGCGCCGCGGCGGCCAGCACGTCCTCGTCGATCTCGTCGGACAGCGCCGACCAGCGGTCGGGGCCCAGCGCCGCCAGCTCGGTGGCCGCGAGGTCGGTGGTCAGCAGCTCGTTGCGGTGCTCCAGCAGCACCTTGCGCTGGTGCTCGATCAGCCGGGTGTAGCGCCACGTGTTGCGGTGGATCTCCAGCTGCAGCCCCTCGGACACCTTCTGCGCGTGATCGATGAACCGCTGCGTCGTCGGGTCGGTCAGCCGGCCCTCGTCGTCCGGCTCTTCGCCCGCGGTGGCGTCCGGCGCGTACTGGATCACCTGGTCGTCGGCGAGTGAGGCGAACATCACCGAGCCGCCGGGGTCGCCCTGCCGCCCGGACCGCCCGCGCAGCTGGTCGTCGAGCCGCGAGGACTGGTAGCGCCCGGTGCCGATGACCAGCAGCCCACCGAGGTCGGCGACCTTGTCGTGGTCCTCCGACGACGACGTGCCACCCAGCCGGATGTCCGTCCCCCGCCCGGCCATCTGCGTCGACACCGTGACCGCCCCGTGCGCCCCCGCCTCGGCGACGATCGCGGCCTCCTGCGCGTCGTTCTTCGCGTTCAGCACGACGCACTGGACGTCGGCCTCCGCGAGCATCTTCGCCAGCCGCTCCGACTCCGCCACGTCCCGCGTGCCGATGAGGATCGGCCGCCCGGTGGCGTGCGTCGCCGCGATCTCGGCGACGATCGCCTTCTCCTTGTTCTCGACCGAGTCGTACAGCCGGTCCGGCTCGTCCTCCCGCACGCACGGCTTGTTCGGCGGGATCACCGCCACCCGCAGCTCGTAGAACTCCCGCAGCTGCTCGGCGACCGCCGACGCCGTGCCGGTCATCCCGCACACCGTCTCGTACCGGCTGATCAGGCCCTGCACGCTGATCGAGTCGAGCACCTCGCCGCTCTCGGTCGGCCGCAGCCGCTCCTTGGCCTCGACCGCCGCCTGCAGCCCGTCGGGCCAGCGCTGGCGCAGCGCGATCCGGCCGCGCGAGCTGTTGATCAGGTGGACCTTGCCGTCCCGCACGATGTAGTCGACGTCGCGCTCGAGCAGCGCGTGCGCGTGCAGCGCGGCGTTGACCGCGGCCAGCCGGTCGCTGTGCTCGCCGGAGTACAGGTCGACCCCGCCGAGCGCCTTCTCCACGATCTTCGAACCGCGCGCGGTGAGCCACGCGTTGCGGCCGTCCTCGTCGCGCTCGTAGTGCGCGCCCGGCCGCAGTGCGCGGACGATCTTGGCGACCTCCGGGTCGCTCTGCGCGTCGTCCGACGAGCCGGCCAGCACCAGCGGCACCTTCGCCTCGTCGATGAGCACCGAGTCGGCCTCGTCCACGAGCACGACGTCCGGCTCGCGCCCGACCATGTCCCCGACGTCGGTGCACAGCCGGTCGCGCAGCAGGTCGAAGCCGATCTCGCTGACCGAGCCGTAGGTGACGTCGGCCGCGTAGGCCGCGCGCCGCTCCTCCTGCGTCGAGATCTGCGAGACCCAGCCGACCGACACGCCGAGCAGCTCGTAGACCGGGCCCATCCACTCCGCGTCGCGCCGGGCCAGGTAGTCGTTGACCGACATGACGTGCACCGGCCGGCCCTGGATCGCGTACCCCGCGGCGGCCAGCGCCCCGGCGAGCGTCTTGCCCTCACCGGTGGCCATCTGCACGACGTGCCCGGCCAGCAGCTCCATCGCGCCGAGCAGCTGCACGTCGTAGGGCCGCTCGTCGAGCGCCCGCCGCGCCGCCTCCCGGCCGAGCGCGCACAGCTCGGCGAGCTCCTTCTCCCCGAAGGAGTCCTCGTCGCGCAGCCCGGTGGCCGCCTCGGTGAGCTCGGCGTCGGAGAGCTTCTCGAGCTTGGCCTCGCGCCACTCGATGGATTTCAGCAGCTCCTGGTAGCGGGAGAGGTCGACGGTGGCCGGACGATCCAGGAACCGGCTGAACCGGCCCTTGACGCGCCGCATGAACGCCGCCACCCGACGCACCTCCTCGCTGTCGCACTCTGTGTCTGTCCTGCACGGTAACGGTGGAACGGGCCCAATGAGTTCCAACCCAACAGCCTATTCACACCCCGATGGCAGGATCGGGCCGTGACCAGATCGCGCCGGGTCGGCGCAGCCATCATGCTCGTCGCACTGGCGAGCGGGTGCACGTCGGTGGTCGGCGGCTCGGCCGCTCCCGACCTCCCGTTCGCCGAGTCCCGCGGGCCGGCCGGGTCGGTGCCCGCGGGACTGGAGACGTTCTACGGACAGCGGCTGACCTGGGAAGGCTGCGCGAACTACGCCACCAGCGAGTACGACCGCCAGCCGCTCGCCGATCCCGCCGTGCAGTGCACGCGGCTGACCGTGCCGCTGGACTACGCCAAGCCCGACGGCGACACCATCAAGCTCGGTGTCCTGCGCAAGCCCGCCAAGTCCTCGGCCGACCGGATCGGCTCGCTGCTGGTCAACCCGGGTGGGCCGGGGGTCGCCGGCCTGGCGACCGCGGCCACGGTCAGCTCGGCGAACTCTTCGCTCGAGCAACGGTTCGACTTCGTCGGCTTCGACCCGCGCGGCGTCGGGTCCAGCGAGCCGACCGTCGAGTGCCTGACCGACCAGGAGACCGACGCGGAGCGCGCGGACGACAGCGAGCTCGACACGTCGCCGGGCGGGACCACGAACGCGGAGACGCAGGCCAAGGATTACGCGGCCAAGTGCGCCACGCGGACCGCGCACGGCAAGCAGATGCTCGCCAACATCGGCACGCGTGACGTCGTCAAGGACATGGACGTGCTCCGGTCCGCTCTCGGCGACGACAAGCTCACCTACATCGGCTACTCCTACGGCACCCGCATCGGCGCGGCCTACGCGGAGGCGTTCCCCAGGAACGTGCGCGCGCTGGTGCTCGACGGGGCCGTCGACCCGAACCAGAGCGCCACCGACCAGGCCGTCGCGCAGGGGGCCGGCTTCCAGAAGGCGTTCAACGACTTCGTGGCGTGGTGCGTGAAGAAGGACGACTGCGCGCTGGGCCACGACGCCAACCGCGCGCTCGGCCTGTTCGAGGACCTGGTCCGCCCGCTGGCCGACCACCCGGTCGACGTCGGCGGCCGCCCACTGTCCTATGAGGACGCGACGACGGGGGTCATCCAGGCGCTGTACTCCGAGCAGCTGTGGGACCACCTGAACACCGGGCTGAACGAGCTGCGCCAGCAGAAGGGCGCGACGCTGATGTCGCTGGCCGACCTCTACCTCGAGCGCGGCTCCGACGGCACGTACACGACGACCCAGGACGCGTTCACCGCCATCCACTGCGTCGACGACGCCCGGGTGACCGACCCGAACGCGATCCGCGAGCTGAACACGAGGTACAAGCAGGCCGCGCCCTTCCTCGACGACGGCAGCCCGCCGGGCACGGCCCGCGACGCGTGCGCGTTCTGGCCGGTCCCGCCGACGAGCTCGCCGCACCTGCCGAAGGTCGCGGGCCTGCCCCCGGTCCTGGTGATCTCGACGACCAGCGACCCCGCGACCCCGTACGAGGCGGGCGTGGCCCTGGCGAAGGCGTTGAAGGGCGGCCTGCTGACCTACGAGGCGACCCAGCACACGGTGTTCCTGCAGGGCAACAAGTGCGTGGACGACGCGGGCGCGACCTACCTGATCGACACCAAGCTCCCCGCCGAAGGCACCCGCTGTAGACCCTGACGGCGCCTCAGGACGACCGCCGGCCACCCACGAACAGCGCCAGCACCGCCCCGAGCACGCACCCGAACGCCGTGATGAAGAAGATCTCCGTGTACTGGGTCAGCAGCGCCGAGTTCACCGCCGCCCGGTAAGCCGCCAGCTCGCGCTCGACCTCGGCGGCCGGCTTGCCGAACGGCAGCGGCGTGTTCAGGCCCGCGGTCAGCGTGTGGAACCGGTGCAGCCCCCACGCCGCCAGCGCCGCCACGCCCACCAGCATCCCGGTCATCCGCGCCACCACCACGCTCGCGGCCGCCACGCCGTGCTGCGCCGCCGGCACCACGCGCAGCGCGGCCGACGACAGCGGCGCGATCACCATGCCCAGCCCGAGACCCGTGACCACCAGGTCGACGTCGAGCCGGGGCAGGGACACGAACCCCAGGTCGTGCCGCGCGGCCAGCACGTCCACCGGCCAGCCCGAGATCAGCAGGAAGCCGAGCGCCGCGAGCAGCAGCCCGGCGCACGCCGGCCACCGGTCGCCGAACCGGCCGGCGAGCCAGCCGCCGAGCAGCGCGCCCACCGGCAGCGCCACCAGGAACCGCACCAGCAGCAGCACGCTGCCCCGGTCGTCGCGGCTCAGCAGCGTCTGGGCGAACAGGTCCACGTTCACCAGCGTCACCATCAGCGCCGCGCCCGCCGTCAGGCTCGCGCCCAGCACCGCGAAGAACGGCCCCAGCGCGACCCCTCGGGTGTCGATCAGCCGGGTCCGCGCCCGCCGCTCCCATACGACGAAACCCACCAGCACGGCCAGCGCGGCGAGCAGCAGCGGCACCCCCCACGGCGGCAGCACGCGCTCGCGCGGCGACGGGTTGTACAGCCCGACCACCGCCAGCCCCAGCACCACCGCCAGCAGCACGGCGCCGACGACGTCCACGGAGGACCGCGCGGCACGCCGGACCGACGGCACGGTGAACTGCACCGCCACCATCGCCAGCACCGCGAGCGGCACGTTCACCCAGAACACCCCGCGCCACCCGGCCACCGCGGCGATCGCGATCCCGTACAGCGGACCCAGCACCGAGCCGAGCTCCTGCGCCGCGCCGACCGCGCCCAGCACCGCCGAGCGCCGGTGCGCGGCCCACAGGTCGGCCACCAGCGCCATCGTCACCGGCAGCAGCGCGCCGCTCGCCACGCCCTGGATCACCCGGCCGGTGACCAGCAGGAACAGGTCCCCGGACACCGCGGTCACCACCGAGCCGACCAGGAACCCGGCGAGGCACACCTGAAGCAGCAGCTTGCGGCCGAACCGGTCCGAGGCCTGCCCCAGCAGCGGCATCGCGGCCACGTAACCCAGCAGGTACCCGGTCACGATCGGGGTGACCCGCTCGAGCCGGTTCACCGGGATCTGCAGGTCGTCGATGATCTGGCGCAACACGCTGACCACGACGTAGGTGTCGAGCGCGCCCAGCAGCACGGCGAGCCCGCCCGCGCCGATCGCGATCGCCCGCCCGCGCCCCACCACCGGCGCCTCCGCCCCCACGGCCGTCATCAGGCCGGTGCGGTGATCTTGACCGGCTTGTCCACATCGGACAGCGTGACGTCCACGGTCGGCGACCCGTCGGCCGGCACCGCCACGCTCGCCTTCACCGGCTGGTGCTTGCCGTCCTTGCGCAGCCAGAAGGTGATGTCCACATCGGAGTTCACGCCCGGCACGAGGTTGGCGATGACGTCCTTGGCCGCCCTGCCCTTGACCCGGTAGGTGGCCACGCCGCCGACGTCCTCGGTGGCCTCGGTCTTCGGGTCCCGCACCTTCGCCAGCACGTTCGCGATGCCGCGCTCCGGGTCGAGGATCGCCGCCGGGTCGTACAGCCCGGCGATCAGCGAGGCGGGCAGCTTCTGGAAGCCCCCGGTCGGGCCCTTGATGTAGGCGCTGTCGCCGACGATCACGAACTCGCCCTCGAACAGGTTGCCCATCATGGTCATCCGCACCGAGCCCCGCGCCGCGCCGGCCCCGCCGCCCTCGCGGGTCAGGTCGCCCTCGGCGCTCTCCACGCTCAGCCCGGGCACCGTGCCGTTCACGGTCAGCGTGAAGTGCGCCGACCTGATGGCCGCCGTCGACGCGGCGGCGTCCTTCAGCAGCGTGCCGCCGTCCGGCAGCGAGGAGGACGCACCGCCCCCGTCCGACGAGCACGCCGTGGTGACCGCGGCGACGAGTGCGAGGGAGGCGACCAGGATCCGGCGCGTGAACATGCGGGGAATCGTAGAGCCGTGGCGCTGAGAGCGGCTCAGCTTGCCCGAAACGTTTTCCGGTAGGCCAGCGGCGAGACACCGTGCGCGGCGCGCATGTGCTGGCGCAGCGAGGCCCCGGTGCCCAGCCCCGCCCGGTCGGCGACCGCGTCGACGGACAGGTCCGTGGACTCCAGCAGGTGCATCGCGTGCCGCACCCGCTGCTGCACCAGCCAGCTGCCGGGGGACTGGCCGGTCTCCGCGCGGAACTTCCGGGAGAACGTGCGCACGCTCATCCGCGCGTGCTCGGCGAGGCCGGCGAGGTCGAGCGGCTCGTCGAGCCGGCGCAGCGCCCAGGCCCTGGTCGGCGCGGTGCTGTCGGTGCCGCCGTCGGGCACGTGCCGGTCGATGAACTGCGACTGGCCGCCCTCGCGCCACGGCGGGACCACGCAGTGGCGGGCCACCCGGTTGGCCACCTCGCTGCCGTGGTCGGCGCGCAGCACGTGCAGGCACAGGTCGACGCCCGCGCCCAGCCCGGCCGAGGTGAGCACGTCGCCGTCGTCGACGAACAGCACGTCCTCGTCGAGCAACACCTTCGGGTACAGCTCGCGGAACTTGTCCGCGTGCGCCCAGTGCGTGGTGGCCGGCCGGCCGTCGAGCATCCCGGCGGCGCCGAGCACGAACGCGCCGGTGCAGATCGACATCATCCGGGCGGGTGCCGGGATCGTGGCGAACGCCTCGGCCACCCGCGCGGGCAGCGTGCCGTCCGAGCGCGGGCCCGGGAGCCTGGTGCCGGGGACGATCACGGTGTCCGACTCGGCCAGGACCTCCGCGCCGAAGTCGGGCACGATCGTGTACCCCGCGATCACCCGGACGGGTGAAGTGTCGAGCCCGCAGACGCGGACGTCGTACAGCGCGTTGCCGTCGTCGTCGGTGGCCTCGCCGAAGATGGTGGGCGGGATGACCAGGTCGTAGCCGATCACCTCGTCCAGCACGAGCACGGCGACCCGGTGCGGAACGGTCATGGCCAGATTCTTGCATATATTGGCGATCTGGCCACTCGTCACCGGTCGCACCCATCGGTGACGCTGTCCGGGTGACACAGGTGGAGCCGCGGGCGCGGCAAGGGCTGCGGCTGCACTGGGCATGGCTGGTCGCGGGGGTGTCGTTCGTCACGCTCATCGGCGCGGCCGGGTTCCGGGCCGTGCCGAGCGTGCTGATCGACCCGCTGCACGAGGAGTTCGGCTGGTCCCGGGCCACGATCTCGGCCGCGGTCTCGATCAACCTCGTGCTGTTCGGCCTCATCTCGCCGTTCGCCGCGGCGCTGATGGACCGGCTCGGCATGCGCCGGGTCGTGGCCGGCGCGCTCGTCCTGGTCGCCGCCGGCAGCGGGCTCACGGTCTTCATGACCGCGAGCTGGCAGCTGCTGCTGTGCTGGGGCGTGCTGGTCGGCGTCGGCACCGGCTCGATGTCGATGGCGTTCGTGGCCACGGTCACCGGCCGCTGGTTCGTCAGCCACCGCGGCCTGGTCAGCGGCGTCCTCACCGCCGCGGGCGCCACCGGCCAGCTGGTCTTCCTGCCGCTGGTCGCCGCCCTCGCCACCGCGCACGGCTGGCGCACGCCGGCGCTGGTCGTGGCCGGCGCGGCGCTCGCCGTCGTCCCGCTCGTGCTCACCCTGCTCCGCGACCACCCGGGCGACGTCGGCACCACCGCGCTCGGCGCCACCGAGGCCGTCGCACCCGTCACGGTCACCGGCAGCAGCGCCGCCCGGGCCCTGCGCACCCTCGGGGACGCCGCCCGCACGAGGACGTTCTGGCTGCTCGCGGCCGGCTTCGCGATCTGCGGCGCGTCGACGAACGGCCTGGTCGGCACCCACTTCGTCACCGCCGCGCACGACCACGGCATGCCGCACACGACGGCCGCGTCGCTGCTCGCGCTGGTCGGCATCTTCGACGTCGTCGGCACGATCTTCTCCGGCTGGCTCACCGACCGGGTGGACCCGCGCCTGTTGCTCGGCGGCTACTACACGCTGCGCGGCCTGTCGCTGCTGGCCCTGCCCTCGCTGTTCGCCCCGGGCACCGAGCCGAGCATGTGGGTGTTCATCATCTTCTACGGCCTGGACTGGATCGCGACCGTGCCGCCGACGGTGGCGCTGTGCCGCAACCGGTTCGGCGCCGCGGGGCCCGTGGTGTTCGGCTGGGTCTTCGCGTCGCACCAGGTCGGCGCCGCGCTGGCAGCCGTCGGCGCGGGGGCCGTCCGCGACCTGCGCGGCAGCTACGACCTGGCCTGGTTCTTCGCCGGCGGCCTGTGTGTCGTCGCCGCGCTGCTCTCGCTCTCCATTCGCCCGATCCGGGATCCCCTCCGGGCCGAAACACGGCGTTAACACGATCTACCTAGGCTGCCGGCATGGATCGTCAGCAGGAGTTCGTCCTTCGCACCCTCGAAGAGCGGGACATCCGCTTCGTCCGGCTCTGGTTCACCGACGTGCTGGGCTTCCTCAAGTCGGTGGCCGTGGCGCCCGCGGAGCTCGAAGGCGCGTTCGCCGAGGGCATCGGCTTCGACGGCTCCGCGATCGAGGGCTTCGCCCGGGTGTACGAGTCCGACATGGTCGCGCGCCCCGATCCGGCGACCTTCCAGGTGCTGCCCTGGGAGAACCCGGAGGGCCACCACTACGCGGCGCGGATGTTCTGCGACATCGCGATGCCCGACGGCACGCCGTCGTGGGCCGACCCGCGGCACGTGCTGCGCCGCACGCTGGCCAAGGCGAGCGAGTCCGGGTTCACCTGCTACGTGCATCCCGAGATCGAGTTCTTCCTGCTTTCCGAGCTGTTCGACGACGGCCGCGAGCCGATCCCCGCCGACAACGGCGGCTACTTCGACCAGGCCAGCCACGCCACCGCGACCCACTTCCGCCGGCACGCCATCGAGACGCTCGAGGCGATGGGCATCTCGGTGGAGTTCAGCCACCACGAGGGCGCGCCCGGCCAGCAGGAGATCGACCTGCGCTACGCCGACGCGCTGACCATGGCCGACAACGTGATGACCTTCCGGTACGTGGTGAAGGAAGTGGCGCTCACCCAGGGCGTGCGGGCCACGTTCATGCCCAAGCCGTACTCCGAGCAGCCCGGCTCTGGCATGCACACGCACGTGAGCCTGTTCGAGGGCGACCGGAACGCGTTCTACGACAGTGAGGACCCCTACGAGCTGTCCGCGACCGGCAAGGCGTTCGTCGCCGGGCTCCTCAAGCACGCCCGGGAGATCTCCGCGGTCACCAACCAGTGGGTCAACTCCTACAAACGCCTGATCGTGGGGGGAGAGGCCCCGTCCGCGGTGTGCTGGGGTCACGCGAACCGCTCGGCTCTGGTGCGGGTGCCGATGTACTCACCCGGCAAGGCGTCATCCCGTCGGGTGGAGATCCGGAGCCTGGACTCGGCCTGTAACCCGTACCTGGCGTACGCGGTGATCCTCGCCGCCGGGCTCAAGGGCGTGCAGGAGGGCTACGAGCTGCCGCCGGCGGCCGAGGACGACGTGTGGTCGCTCACGGACTCCGAGCGGCGGGCCGCGGGCTACGCGCACCTGCCGCAGAACCTGGGCGAGGCGCTCGCGGAGATGGAGAGCTCGGAGCTGCTCGCGGAGACGCTGGGCGAGCACGTCTTCGACTTCTTCCTCCGCAACAAGCGCGCCGAGTGGGACGCCTACCGGCGGTCGGTGACGCCCTACGAGCTCCGCACGCTGCTCCCGCTGCTGTGAGAAACAGGCCGCTGACCAGCCGATTTGACTTTGCTCGGGGCTAGTCGCTAACTTTTCTCTCGTCGCACCGCACGGCGGACGGGCCCGGAAGTAGCGAGCCAGACCCGGACGACGTGAACCGCAAGGCCTCTGATACACTTCAGTGGCTGGCAGCGAGCTGGGCCTAGCGATTTGACATCGCGGATCGGACCAGATAAAGTGTTGCGGCGCAGGGACCCGGTTCTCCTCCCAAGTGAGACCGTCTCCGGTCTCCCAAGCAGGGAGTGACGGGTCCGACCACAGCAGTAAACCAACTGGCGTCTCCCGATTGATCCGCTTCATCGCGGCTCATGATGGATGTACGTGTGTTGTTTGAGAACTCAACAGTGTGCCGATTCAATATGCTAGTGAGCTTGTGCCTGGCCTTTTGGTTGGGTTTTTGCTGGGATGATTTTCTGACAAAGCATTGTTGGAGAGTTTGATCCTGGCTCAGGACGAACGCT
>NZ_DASWSJ010000375.1:0-25501 GCF_036402745.1 Actinophytocola sp.
CCTCAACCTGATCGCGACCGAGCCTGAGGTGGCCCGGATCCCGATCATAGTGGACAGTTCAAAGTGGAGCGTGCTCGAGGCTGGCCTCAAATGTGTGCAGGGCAAGGGCGTGGTCAACTCGATCAGCCTCAAGGAGGGCGAGGAACCGTTCCTCGCCCAGGCCCGGCGGGTCCGTGACTACGGCGCCGGCGTGGTCGTCATGGCCTTCGACGAGCAGGGCCAGGCCGACACCGCCGACCGCAAGGTCGAGATCTGCGGCCGCGCCTACGACATCCTCACCCAGAAGGCCGGGTTCGCGCCCGAGGACATCGTGTTCGACCCCAACGTGCTCGCCGTCGCCACCGGCATCGCCGAGCACAACGGCTACGCGAAGGCCTTCATCGAGGCGCTGCCCCGGATCAAGGAGCGCTGCCCGGGCGTGCGGACCAGCGGCGGCATCTCGAACCTGTCGTTCGCCTTCCGCGGCAACGACGTCGTGCGCGAGGCCATGCACTCGTCGTTCCTGCTGCACGCCGTGCGGGCCGGGCTCGACATGGGCATCGTCAACGCCGGCCAGCTCGCGGTCTACGAGGACATCCCGAAGGACCTGCTCGAGCTCGTCGAGGACGTGCTGTTCGACCGGCGCGAGGACGCCACCGACCGGCTGGTGGCCTTCGCCGAGAACGTGCGCGGCTCGGGCACCAAGCGGGTCCTCGACCTGTCCTGGCGCGAGGCGCCGGTGGCCGAGCGGCTCTCGCACGCCCTGCTGCACGGCATCGTCGACTTCATCGAGGACGACACCGAGGAGGCCCGCCAGCAGGTGGAGCGGCCGCTCGACGTGATCGAGGGCCCGCTGATGGACGGCATGAAGATCGTCGGCGACCTGTTCGGCGCCGGCAAGATGTTCCTGCCGCAGGTGGTCAAGAGCGCGCGGGTGATGAAGCGGTCGGTCGCCTACCTCGAGCCGTTCATGGAGGCGGAGAAGGAGCTGGCGCGCCGCGAGGGCCGGCTGCAGTCCGAGCGCGGCCAGGGCAAGATCGTGCTCGCCACGGTGAAGGGCGACGTGCACGACATCGGCAAGAACATCGTCGGCGTCGTCCTGGGCTGCAACAACTACGAGGTGATCGACCTCGGCGTGATGGTCCCCGCCGCGAAGATCCTCGACACCGCGGTGGCCGAGGGCGCCGACGCGGTGGGCCTGTCCGGGCTCATCACCCCGTCGCTGGACGAGATGGTCAGCGTCGCCGCCGAGATGCAGCGCCGCGGGCTCAAGCTGCCGCTGCTCATCGGCGGCGCGACCACGTCGCGGCAGCACACAGCGGTGCGGATCGCACCCGCCTACGACTCCACCACCGTGCACGTGCTCGACGCGTCCCGGGTGGTCGGCGTGGTGTCCGACCTGCTCAACGCCGACCGCGCGGAGGTGCTGGACAAGACGAACCGGGTCGAGCAGCAGCGGCTGCGCGAGCAGCACGAGAACCGGCACGCCAAGCCGCTGCTCACGATCGGGCAGGCGCGGGCCAACCGCGAGCAGGTCGTGTTCGACGAACTGCCGGCGCCGGAGTTCACCGGCGTGCGGACCGTCACGCCGGACATCGCCACGCTGCGCGAGCTGGTCGACTGGCAGTTCTTCTTCCTGGCCTGGGAGCTCAAGGGCAAGTACCCGGCGATCCTGGACACCAACCCGGCCGCCCGCGAGCTGTTCGAGGACGGCAACGCGTTGCTGGACAAGATCATCACGGCCGGCCAGTTCCAGGCGCGTGGCGTGTACGGCTTCTGGCCGGCGCACGCCGAGGGCGACGACATCATGGTCGCGCGGCCCGACGGGGAGCTGCGGCTGCCGATGCTGCGCCAGCAGACCACCAAGCCCGACGGCCGGCCCAACCGGTCGCTCGCGGACTACGTCGCGCCGGCCGGCGACCACCTTGGCGGCTTCGCGGTGGCCATCCACGGCGCGGAGGAGCTGGCGGCCACGTTCGAGGCGGACAACGACGACTACCGGTCGATCATGGTCAAGGCGCTGGCCGACCGGCTGGCCGAGGCGTTCGCCGAGCACGTCCACCTGCACGCCCGGCGCGAGTGGTTCGAGCCGCACGCCACCCCGGCCCTGGCCGACCTGCACGCGGAGCGCTTCCGCGGCATCCGGCCGGCCTTCGGCTACCCGGCGAGCCCCGACCACAGCGAGAAGCGGGAGCTGTTCGACGTGCTCGGCGCCGAGCAGGTGGGCATGACGCTGACGTCGTCGTTCGCGATGACCCCGGCGGCGAGCGTCAGCGGGCTGATCTTCGCCCACCCGGAGTCGCGGTACTTCACGGTGGGCCGGATCGGCCGCGACCAGGTCGAGGACTACGCCACCCGGCGCGGCATGGACCTGGCCGAGGTCGAGCGCTGGCTGCGGCCGAACCTGGCCTACGACCCGAAGTAGCCCGTTTCTGTCGGTGGGCCGTGGTTGGGTACCGCCATGGCCACTGCCGAGGATGTCCGCCGGATCGCCACCGGGCTGCCCCGCACCGTCGAGCGGCTCGTGCGCGACCAGGTCAAGTTCAACATCGGCCGGATCGTGTACCTGGCGCTGTCCCGGGACGAGCAGACGCTGGGCTTCGCCTTCCCCAAGGAGGAGCGCGCCCAGCTGGTCGCGGCCGAGCCGGCCAAGTTCTCCTTACCGGCCACGGGCGACCTGCGCTACCACTGGGTCCACCTGCGGCTGTCCGCCGTCGACGTGGCCGAGCTGCGCGAGCTCATCACCGACGGCTGGCGCATGGTCGTGCCCAAGAGCGTGGCCGCCGCCCACGACGCGGGGTCAGGCCCGCGCGGCGGCCCGGAGGGTGCGGAACTCCGCCACCAGGGCCGGTAGCTGGTAGTGCGCGTTCAGCCCGCTCGGGTTGGGCAGCACCCACAGCCGTGCGCCGCCGACCAGGTCCTGCTGCGGGCCGATCGTCGCCTTGGGGCGGTCGAAGGCGGTGCGGTACGCGGAGATGCCGGCGATCGCCACGAACCTGGGGGAGTATCTCGACGCCAGCGCCGCGAGCCGTTCGGCGCCCTCGCGTAGCTCAGCGGCGGTCAGCTCGTCGGCGCGGGCGGTGGCTCGGGCCACGATGTTCGTGATGCCCAGGCCCAGGGCGGGCAGCTCGTCCTGCTCGGCCGGACGCAGCTGGCGCGGGGTGAAGCCGCAGCGGTGCAGGGCCGGCCAGAACCTGTTGCCCGGCCGGGCGAAGTGGTGGCCGGTCGCGGCGGAGTAGAGGCCCGGGTTGATGCCGGAGAACAGCACCGCGAGCCCCGGCGCGACCACGTCGGGCAGCGTCCGTTCGGTGGCCGCGGCGAGGTCGGCGCGGGTCGGTTTGGTCGGCACCGGCCCGATTCTCCCCCGAGCATGGGCTCAGGCGCCGCGGGGTCAGTAGCAGCGGCACCAGCTGCTCGGCGGCCCGCACCGGCTCGATCGCCAGCGCCGGCGGCGGGCCGGGGGACGCCGAGCGCGGCGAGCAGGGCGGGGAGCACCTCGGCCAGTGAGCGGCGGCCGTACTCGGGCGGCCGTACTCGGGAGGGGCGGGGTTCGGGCACAGCCGCGGACTCCAGGTCGTCCGGCCGGCTGACCGCACTGTCCACATAGGAGTGAGTCCGGTGCCGGGCGCCGGACCCCGCGCGAGACCTTCACCATTCCTTACTCCAGCTTGTCACCGCGCGTGGTAATAGTGGAGGGGGAAGACACTCCTTCGGCCCCGCACGGGAAAGGACACAGTGGACGGTCTCCGAGGTGCCGGTCTCGGCCTCACGTCGGCGTTCTCGCCGTTCGCCGCCGCGCGCGAGGCGATGATCGCCCGGCTCATGGCCGGGAGCCCGATCCACCCGGACATCGTCGACGCGTTCCGGGCCGTGCCGCGGCACCTGTTCTCGCCCGGCACGCCGCTCGAGCACGTCTACGGCGAGCAGGCCGTGGTCACCAAGCGGGACCAGCACGGCGTGGCCATCAGCGCCATCACCGAGCCGCGGGTCCAGGCTTTGATGCTGGCGCAGGCGGAGCTGCGACCCGGCATGCGGGTGCTCGAGATCGGCTCCGGCGGGGTCAACGCGGCGCTGGTCGCCGAGCTGGTGGGCGAGCGCGGCGAGGTCACCTCGGTCGACATCGACCGCGAGGTCGTGCACCGCGCCAGGACCTGCCTCGCCTACACCGGATACGCGCAGGTCAACGTCGTGCACGCGGACGCGGAGCAGGGCGTCGCGGCACGCGCGCCCTACGACCGGGTGCTCGTCACCGCCGAGGCCGCGGACATCCCGCCCGCGTGGGTCGACCAGCTCGCCGAGGGTGGCCGGCTGGTCGTGCCGCTGCGGATGCGCGGGCTCACCCGCAGTGTCGCGCTCGACCGCGCGGACGGTCACCTCGTCAGCGCCGGCGGCTACCACCGGGTCGCGTGCGTGCCGATGCAGGGCATCGAGGTGGCCGGCGAGGACTGGGTGCCGCTCGACGAGTCCGTCCGGCTGCGGGTCGACGGCCGGCAGCCCTCCGGTGTCGACAAGCTCCGCGCCGCGCTGGCCGAGCCCGCGCTCACCCGGTGGTCCGGCATCGAGGTCGGCGCGGGCGAGCCGTCCGACGACCTGGACCTGTGGCTCGCCTGCACCGCGTCCGGCTTCTGCCACCTGGTCGCGGCGGACCCCCGCCGGGGCTTCCCCGAGGCCGCGCGGTGGGGCGTCCCCACCGCGGTCGCCGGCGCCACGCTGGCCTACCGCGACATCCGCCCGGCCGGCCCGCGCCGCTTCGAGCTGGGGGTTCGCGCGCACGGCCCGGACGCGGAGTACCAGGCCGACCGCTACGTCGAGCTCATCCGCACGTGGCACCGCGAGCACCGGCCGGGCCCGAGCGCCCGCATCGAGGTCTGGCCGGCCAGCACGCCCACCGCGGACCTCCCCGACGGCCACGTCGTCGAGAAGGTCCACTCGCGGGTCGTGCTCGGCTGGCCGGTCAGCCGAAGGTGAACGAGTAGGCCCGCACCCCCGGGCTCACCGTCACCGTCACGCTGCCGGCCTTGGTGTCCTGTGTGGACAGAAGCTGGTAGGAGTCGGGGGTGCCGGCGACCCGGATCGTCCTGCGCTGCCCGGCCACCCGGTAGGTCACGGTGCCGCTGCCGGACAGGACCATGCGCACCTCCTTGGCCCGGTAGTTCAGCCGGATGCGGCCACCCTCGCCGGTCGGCGTGATGTGCTGGCTGGTCAGCCGCCAGTCGCCGGCCAGCGCGAACGTGTCCGCGGCCTGCCGGCCGGGCAGCCGGAACGACCGGTCGCCCGCCGTGTAGGTCCCGCCGCCGGCGAAGTTCACCCGCTTCGTCGAGCCAAGGTAGGTCTCCCGGGTGATGTCGGCGGTGACGGGCGTGTCGTCGGCGGTGCCGGTCGCCGCGGGCAGCCGGGTGCCGGGGTCGGCGTCGGTGAGCAGGTCGCGGATCATCCGCTCGGTGACGTCGTAGTCGCCCTCGCCGAACTTGATGTGCCGGACGGTGCCGCGCGCGTCGATCAGGTAGTGCGCGGGCCAGTACCGGTTGCGGTAGTTGGTCCAGGTGGCGAGCGAGTTGTCCAGCGCGACCGGGTAGCGGATGCCGAACTTCGCCGCGGCCGACTCGACGTTGCCGGGCTCCTTCTCGAACGCGTACTCGGGGGCGTGGACGCCGATCACCCGCAGCCCGGCGTCCCGGTAGGCCCTGTCCCAGGCCACGACGTGCGGGATCGAGCGCTGGCAGTTGATGCAGGAGTACGCCCAGAAGTCGAGCAGCAGGACCTTGCCGCGCAGCCGCCTCAGGTCGACGGGTGAGTCGCCGGGCGTGTTGAACCACTGCTGGATGCCCTTGAGGTCCGGCGCGGTCCCGCAGCTCTCCAGCTCGGTGGCGCCGGCCGTGCACCGGTCGAGGTTCTTGTTCTGCTCGTTCGCCAGCCCGCCGAGGTTGAGTGCCTCCTTGACCTGCTCGGAGTTGTCGACCTTGTCCTGCAAACCGCTGGTGTAGTCCGGGATCACCCGCTGGAGCAGCTGCGGCAGGTTGAGCACCAGGCCCGCCGCCAGCGCGAGCATCACCACGCCCGCGGTGATGCGGACGCCCCGCTGCCGCTTGCGGAACGACCGCAGCCGCTCGGTCACCCGCCGGCCGGCCAGCGCGAAGGCCAGCAGCGGCGTCGCGGCGCCGACCGCGAAGGTGGCGGTGAGCACGACCGTGCCGGCGCCGATCCGCCCGGTCGAGCCGGCCACCGTGATCGCGGCGAGCACCGGGCCAGCGCACGGCACGTACACCGCGCCCAGCGCGAGGCCCAGCGGGAACCCGCCGCGGTTGGCGTCCGGGCTGCGCTGCGGGATCCAGGCGAACGGCTTCTCGAGCAGGTGCTCGAACCGCGGGACGATCAGCCCGATGCCGATGAGCGCGAGCACGGTCAGCCCGGCCCAGCGCAGCACGTCCTGCGGCAGGCCGAGCAGCGACAGCAGCAGCGAGCCGAACAGGGTGACGAGCGTGAAGCTCACCACGAGCCCGGCGATCACCAGATACGGCCTGGCCCGGGACGGTTTTTCGGGCAGGTTCGCGGCCGCCGGAGCGCCCACTCGGGCGCCCTGGGCGCTGGAAAGGAAAATGACCGGAAGAACCGGGAGAATGCACGGCGAAATCCCGGTGACCAGCCCGCCGATGAGTCCGATAAGAGCAAGAGTCAGCACTGCGTCCTCACAAGGTTGTCCGGTCTCACCACTGGTGTTCGCGGGCCCGGGCCGCGCGGATTGGTTTCGTGCCAACCTCTCCGATCAGGTCACGAACGGGTAACGAAGACCGGTGGCTCCCATCCGGCCGCGCCCGGCTTCCGAAGTCCGGGTGTTCACAGCTTGAATTCGAATGGGAGAGAGCACCGGTTATGAAGCGCAGCATTCGTCGCGGCACGCTGGCCATTGGTGTCGCGTTCATCGCATTCTTCGGCGCCGCCTGCGGCAGTTCCGGCACCGGGGCGTCGAACGACGGCGCCACCTCGGGGCAGGCCCCGATGACCACCCCGATGACCACACAGTCCTCTTCGGACAGTGGGCTGGCGGCGGACCCGGCCGCCGACCTGGTCGGCCCCGGATGTGCGGGCTACGCCAAGCAGGTGCCGGACGGCGCGGGCTCGGTGGCCGGCATGGCCCAGGATCCGGTCGCGGTCGCCGCGAGCAACAACCCGCTGCTGACGACGCTGGTGCAGGCCGTGTCCGGGCGGCTGAACCCGAAGGTGAACCTGGTCGACACGCTCAACGGCGGCGAGTTCACCGTCTTCGCCCCGGTCGACGCGGCGTTCGCCAAGATCGACCCGGCCACCATCGGCACGCTCAAGACCGACGACGCGCTGCTGACCAAGATCCTCACCTACCACGTGGTGCCCGGCCAGCTCGCGCCCGACAAGGTCGTCGGTCGGCAGACCACCGTCGAGAAGGGCATGGTCGACGTCACCGGCTCCGGCGACAGCCTGAAGGTCAACAACGCCAACGTGATCTGCGGCGGCGTGCACACGGCGAACGCCACCGTCTACCTGATCGACTCGGTCCTCATGCCGACCAGCTGAGGCCGCTCACCAGGCGAGCTGTCGAGGTGCTCGGGACGCTCCGGCGGGAGCCCCCGGGCACCTCGGCCGCGCCGGGGCTACTTCTCCCGCATCGAGCGGCGGATCTCCTCCAGTTTGTCCCGGCCGGCCTGCTCGCGCTTGGCCAGCTTCTCGTCGAGCGAGCTGGTCGCGGCCTCCTCCTCGGGCAGCTCACCGGCGCCGAGCGAGGTGGCGACCCGGCCCTCGATCCGGTCGCGCACGTAGTCGAAGGTCGGCACGCCCGCGGTGGTGTAGTCGCCCTCGGGCACGGCCGGCGGTGGCGTGGAGAGCTCGAGGGCGGTGCTGTCGACCAGCTCGGCGTCCAGCACCGGCTGCTCGGCGTCCGGCGCCGGCTCGCTCGCCGCTGGCTTGTCTTCGGGTCCCGAGGTCATGTCCTCATTGTGCCCCGCCCGGCGCCGCGTCGACGCGGACCGCGAGGCCGTCGAGGATGCGGGCCAGGCCGTAGTCGATGTCGGGGTCGGGGGAGCTGTCCGCGTACTGCTGGGCGGCGAGCATCGACGCGAGGATCGGGAAGCCGCGCTCGCTCAGCAGGGGGTAGAGGAACCCGGTCACCTCGGCGGACTGGACCGGCGTCGTGGTGCCGCCGTCCAGGTCGCGGGCCAGCATGGCGGTGGTCCGGGCGTAGCCGTCGAGCAGGATCGCCGACGAGAGCCACTCGCCCTCGGCCAGGCCGGAGCCGGACAGCACGGTCAGCAGGCGCTCCAGCCAGCGCAGCAGGTTCGGCGTCACCGGCGCGCCGCGCACGGGGATGTCCAGCAGCCACGGCCGGGCCCGGTACCGGTCGAACAGCGCACGCGTCCACGCCGCCGCCCCCTCCCGCCACTCGGCGGGAAGCTCGTCGGGTGGCGGGCCGCTGCCGGCGTCGAGGAGCAGCAGCAGGAGCTCGTCCTTCGAGCTGACGTACCGGTACAGCGCGTTGGCCGTCAGGCCGAGCCGCTTGGCGATCTTCGGCAGGGACAGCGCCGCGAAGCCCCCGTCGTCGGCCAGGGCCATGGCCGTCTCGACGATCTGCGCCACGCTGTGCCCCGGCTTGGGACCACGTCTTGCGGGCGGCGGGAAGCCCCAGACCAGCGCGAGCCCCGGCGGTAGCGCAGGCTCCGCGGTCCTGTCAAGCATGCTGGCTCCATTTCCTCAAGAACTGTGCCCCACATAAACTGTTCATATCACACACTAATTAAGTCAAAGGGGAATGAACAGGATGTTCGACCGATACCTGTGGCCCGAACGCAGGGCCCTCACCGACGCCGAACGCGGTGCCGCGGACGGGCGGATCGCCCGGGCCCAGACCGCCGGCACCATCACCGCCGACCAGGCCCGGGACCGCCAGCAGCGGCTGGCGAGGGCCGCCAACCGGGGCGAGCTGACCGCGGCCGTCGCCGGCCTCGGCGCGGCACCGGCCGGGCTGCTCGCCGTGCCCCGGGTGGCCGCCGCGCTGTGGGTGGCGCTCAACGTCGTCCAGCTCATCGTGTGGGCGATGGTCAGCCTCATCAGCTGGTCGCTCGACAGCCCGTGGTGGCTCTGGTCGGTGCTCGGCGGCGCCGTCGTCGTGGCCGGCATCGCGCGTGGCGTCGAGTGGACCTACCAGCTCCTGCTCGCCGAGGACCGGCCGAGCCCGTTCGGTGGTGGTCTCCGTGTCCACGCGTAGCTCCCTCGTCACGACCCGCCGGGTGGTCACCGGCGTGTGGGTCGCGGTGAACGTCGTCCAGTTCACCGTATGGCTGGTGGCCTGCCTCGTCAGCTGGCACCTCGTCAACCCGTGGTGGCTGTGGTCGGTCGGCGTCGGCGGCGTCATCGTCGGCGCCCTGTGGTGGGCGACCTCGCGGAAGCGCCCGGCATGACCGCGCCCGTGCGGCTCCACGACGTCGGCAAGGTCTACGGCCGCCGCGACCAGGCGGTCACCGCGCTCGACGGGGTGAGCGTCGACCTCGCCGCAGGCAGCTTCACCGCGGTCATGGGCCCGTCCGGGTCCGGCAAGAGCACGCTGCTGCACTGCGCGGCCGGACTCGACGAGCCGACCTCGGGCACGGTCACGCTGGTGGGCACGCCGCTGGCGGGCAAGGACGAGAGCGAGCTGACCGAGCTGCGCCGCGAGCACGTGGCGTTCGTGTTCCAGGCGTTCAACCTGATGCCCGCGCTGACCGTGTGGCAGAACGTCACGCTGCCCGCGCTGCTCGCCGGCCACGAGCCGGACACGGCGTGGGTGACGGAGGTGCTGGGCCGGGTCGGTCTCGGCGATCGGACCAAGCACCGGCCCGGCGAGCTGTCCGGCGGCCAGCAGCAGCGGGTGGCGATCGCCCGCGCGCTGGCGAGCCGGGCCGAGGTCGTCTTCGCCGACGAGCCGACCGGCGCGCTGGACAGCCGGACCGCGCTCGACGTGCTCGAGCTGGTCCGCGAGGTCGCGCGCGGCGGGCAGACCGTGGTCATGGTGACCCACGACCCGGTGGCCGCGTCCTACGCCGACGCGGTGCTGTTCCTCGTGGACGGCCGGCTCGTCGACCGGATCGCCCCGCCGACCGTCGAGCTGGTCGCCGACCGGCTGGTCCACCTCGGCGAGCTGGCAAGGGGACGGCGATGATCGCGCTGGCGCTGGCGAGCTTGCGACACCGGCTCGCGGCCTTCGTGGCGACCTTCCTCGCCGTGCTGGTCGGCTCGGCGCTGCTGGTGGCCTGCGGCGGGCTGTTCGAGACCGCCCTGCGCCTCAACGCGCAGCCGCAGCGGCTGGCCGGCGCGGAGCTGCTCGTCACCGGGTCCGAGGGGTTCAAGCTGCCCGACCAGGAGTCGGAGACCGTGCCCTACGCCGAGCGCTCGGGCGTGAACATGGCCCGACTGAGCCAGCTCCGCGCGCTGCCCGGGGTCGCCGACGCGTGGGCCGACCTGTCCTTCCCCGCGGTCGTCGCCGGGCAGGCACCCACCGGCGGGACCGTCCTTTCCGGACACGACTGGGCCTCCGCGGGCATCACCCCGTACACGCTCACCGATGGCGCCGCCCCGCACGAGGGCGAGGTCGTGCTGGACGCGGCCACCGCGTCGCGGGCCCGGGTGCACCCCGGCGACGACGTGCGGCTGGTCGTCTCCGGCCGGCCGGAGTCGTTCACCGTCGCCGGGGTCGCCGCGTCGCGCCAGCACGTCGACGCGGCCGCGATGTTCTTCGCCACCACCGACGTGGACCGGCTCTCCGCGCACCCGGACACGGCCGACGTGATCGGCATCCGCCCGGCCGACGGCGTCTCCGCCGACGAGCTCGCCGGCCGGCTGCCCGCCGGGCTGACCGTCCTCACCGGCGAGGACCGCGGCGCCGCGGAGTTCCCCGGGATCGCCGGGAGCATGCTGCCGCTCATCCTGCTGTCGAGCATCTTCGGCGGCATGGTCCTGGTCGTCATGGCGCTGGTCGTGTGGGCGACGATCAGCCTGTCGGTGCGCCAGCGGCAGCGGGAGCTCGCGCTGCTGCGGGCGACCGGGGCCACGCCGGCGCAGACCCGCACGCTGGTGGTGGCCGAGACGATGGCCGTCGCCGTGCTCGCCGCGGCCGGGGGGCTGCTGCTGGGCAGCGTGGTGGGGGACGTGATCTTCCGGCTCAGCGCCGAGCGCGGGGTCGTGCCCGCGGCGCTGGAGTTCCGGCAGGGGCCGATCCCGTTCGCGGCCGGGGCGCTGCTCGCGCTCGTCGCGCCGTGGCTCGCGGCCCGGTTCGCCGCCGGCGCGGCGGCCCGGACCAAGCCGGTACAGGCGCTCGTCGAGGCGTCGATCCCGCCGGCGACGGTGCACCCGGCGCGGCGGCTGCTCGCGCGGGTGTTCGTGGCCGGGACCGGCGCGCTGGCGGTGAGCACGATGTTCCTCGACCCCGACACCGCCGCCGCGGTCGGCGGCCCGGCGGTGCTCACCGGGGCGATCGCGGTCGCGCTGCTCGGCCCGGAGCTGGTCGACCTCCTCGTCGCGCGGGCCGCCCCGGCGATCCGGCGGCTGGCCGGCCGGCACGGGCCGCTCGCGGTGATCAACACGCGGTCGCGGGCGGTGCAGTTCGCGGCGGTGCTGACCCCGCTGACCCTGGCGACGGCCATCGCGCTGGGCAACGTGTACTCGCAGACCACCATGGACGCCGCCGCGCTCGACGCGCACGTCGGGGAGCTCCGCGCGGACGCCGTGGTCGGGTCGGCCGCCGGTGGCATCGCGCCCGGCCTGCTCGACACGATCCGCGACACCCCCGGGGTCACCGCGGCGGCCGCGCTGGTGACGAGCTCGGGATGGCTGGAGCGGCCCTACGACGGACGCGGCAGCGACCCGTGGCCGTTCGTCGGCATCTCCGACGGCTCGGCCCTGGCCACGCCGGTGACCGCGGGCTCGCTGACCGACCTCGACGGCAACACCGTGGCGCTGCCCGCGAGCCAGGCCGAGGACCTGGGCCTCACCGTCGGCTCGGCGGTGACCCTGCGGCTCGGCGACGGCACCCGGGCGAAGGTGAGGGTCGTGGCGCTGCTGGACAGCCCGTCGAACTACGGCAGCGTCGTGGTGCCGGCGAGCCTGCTGGCGCCGCACACGCTCACCGGCCTGCCGTCACACGTGCTGGTCCAGGGGAACCCGGCCGGTCTTCAGCAGCGGCTGCGGGACTTCCCCGGCACGACGCTCGGCGGGCAGGACGCGCTCGCCGCCGAGTTCGCGCAGGGCCAGAACGTCCAGGCGTGGATCAACTACCTGCTGGCGGCGCTGGCGCTGGCCTACGCGGCGATCGCGTCGGTGAACACGCTGGCCGTCGCGGTCCTCTCGCGCCGCCGGGAGCTCGCCGTGCAGCGGCTGGCCGGCGCTACCCGCCGCGAGGTGACCCGCATGCTCGCGGTCGAGTCGGCCGTCATCGCGGTGGCCGGGCTGGCGTTGGGCGCCGTGATCGCGTTGTGCACGGTGCTGCCCACGGCGGTGGCGGTCGGCTCGTGGATCCCGACGGGCCCGGTGTGGGTGTTGCTGGCGACGATCGCGGCGGTGTTCCTGATCGTCCACCCGGTGACCCTGGTGACGGCCCGGCTCGCCATGCGCCGCGCGGCGATCTCGACCGTGTGACCGGGACCGGACGAGGCCGCCGCCCGCCTCGTCCGGTCCCGGCGCTCAGAGCACGATCTCCCGGAGCTGGTTGATCTCCCGGGGCGCGGCGGCCGCTTCCTCCGTACCGGCACCGAGCGGGTCGGCGCCCGCCAGGTCGCCGAAGGAGAGCCGGGTCAGGCCCTCGATCTTGCGGATCGGCACCTGGAAGGTCCGGTACGCGCCGTAGGAGAACTTGGCGGGAGCCGCCTCGGCGGGGGCCGCCTCGAGGCCGTCGATCAGGCCGGCCTGGCTGAGCAGGTACCCGGTGGCCGACAGCTCGCCGGACTCCCTGACCATCGCGACGACCTTCCAGAACTGGCGCGGCAGCCGCACGCCCCGGTAGGTGTCGTCGTCGGCGGCGAGGATCGGGCCGGTGACCACGGTGACCCGCAGGTCACGCGTGTCGGCGTTGTTGAGGATGTAGTCCTCGAGCCCGGCCCACGTGGTGTCGTTCTGGTTGAAGTTCGCGTGCTGCGGCGCGCAGTTCGTGAAGTGGAACGTGTCGTCGTTGGCCGACTTCGCGATCGCCTTCGTCGTGCCCCACGCGGGGTCGAGCCGGCGGACGAGGTGCCCGCGGTCGAGCGGGTTGGTGCGGTAGACGGCCTCGCCGGTCTGCTCGTCGTCGGGCAGCCGCGGGTCGAGCATCCACCGGTCGGGCTCGCGCGGCAGCCGTTCGGCGATGGCGCCGTCGATGTTGACCGCGGTGAAGAAGGCGAGCCGCCGCTCCTTGTTGAGCACGACGCTGAAGTGGTGGTACGGCAGGACGTAGGCCGGGTCGCCGGTCGCCTGCCGGTTCACCGCCGCCAGCGCCAGCAGGTCCGCGGGCAGCGCCGGCAGCGGAAGGTGGTGGCCGGTGAGGAAGTCTGGGTCGTAGCCGGCCCGGTCGCTGTAGTCCGGGTCGACGCGCACGGACTCGGCCCGCGCCTCCTGCCCGAGCAGCGCGTCGACGAGCGCGCGCTGCGCGGCCGGGTACTCCTGGCCGCGCAGGTGCGCGAGCAGCCGGCTCACCCGCAGCCCCTCGTTCAGCCAGCCACCCAGCTCGCCGTGCTCGGGGGCGGGGACGGCGGCGTGGTGCAGCGCCACGACCTCCCACTGGTCGTTGAACACCGGCGAGCCCGACGACCCCGGCTCGGTGTCGGTCTCGTAGTGCAGGAACCGGTCGAGCACGTCGACGACCCGGTTCTCGCGCAACGCGATCTGCTTCTTCTCCCCGCCCGGGTGCTGCACGATCGTGACGAAGTCGCCGACGATCGCCTTGCCCTCGGCCTCGACGAGCCGGTTGAAGCCGAACCTGGCCAGCTCGCCCGGGGTGGCCCGCACGGCGACGAGCGCGAAGTCGAGCGTCTGGTCGTTCTGGAAGAAGCGGTCCGGGTCCAGCGCCAGCTCGCTGGTCTGCAGCGGCCGGCCGTCCGGCCCGTCCTGGAAGTCGAACTCGATGCGGCTGCGCCCGGCCACCGCGGCGTCGGGCAGCACGTGGTGGTTGGTCAGCAGCAGCTCCGGCGAGACCAGCGAGCCGGTGCCGTAGCCCGCGACCCGGCCGTCCTCGTCCCGGATGACGACCCGCCCGACCGCGCGGGCCGCGGCCACCCCGCCCTCCAGGTAGCCGACGCCGAGCAGGTCGTCGGTGAGGATGATCCGCTCGAGCACGTCCTCCGCCGCGGCCACCGCCGCCGGCTCGTTCGCCGCGAGCGCCTCCGCGCTGACCGGCCGCACGGCCGGGTCGTGCCGGCTCAGCCGGTCGATCCGGTCGGCCACCCGGCGCGGCTCGTCCGCCCGGACGAGCGCACCCCGCTTCAGCAGCCCGATCTTCTTCTGCCGGTCGCCCGCGCGGTCCGCGGCCCGGGCGGCGACGGCGGTCTCCGGACCCGAGCCGAACAGCGCGAGGACCGAGTCGCGGACCGGGCGCGTCCGCAGGTACTCCACGATCCCGTGGTGGCCCTCGCCCGGGTTGTCGACGAAGAAGTCCTGGCACCGGTCGGCGGGCCGGAACTCCGAGCGGATCGTGTGGTCGAGCGCGACCAGGTCCCGCAGGTCGGACACGTTGACCCACTTCGCTACCGGGGCGGGCACCTCGAGCGGGGTCGTGACCAGGTCCTGGATCTCGGTCACGCCGAGCGGCGAGCCGACCGTCACGAACAGCGGCACGGTGAGCCGCCCGTCGGCGCGCTCGCGCAGGACGTCGTAGGCGATGATCGAGCCGAGGCTGTAGGCCAGCACGACGACCGGCCCGTCGATCCCGTCGAGCGCGCGCCGGACGGCATCGCGCATGGGTTCCTTGGCGCCGCCGAAGAAGTACGCGTACACGTCCTGGAAGTTGCGCCGCACCAGCTCCCGGAAGACGGCGATGCGGGCCGCGCGGGGAAGGGGCAGCACCTCCTGGACGCTCCCGTCGTCGGCCATCGCCTCGGCCGCGTAGGTCATGCGGCGAAGCCACGGTTCGAGCGGCTGGTCCCGGTCGGCCGCGAGCTCGGCCGGCCCGGCCTCCTTCGCCGCCCCCAGCAGCGTGTCGACGATGAACGACTCCGGCGCCTCGACCAGGTGCGGCCGGTCCGTGGGCGCCGGCGTGGTCTCCGGGAGCTCGTCGAGCGGTCGCGAGTAGCGCACGGACGCCCAGTAGGCCATGCGCGAGGAGGTGGCGAGGTCCCGGCCGAACAGCGCGCGGTCCCACTCCATCCGCAGCCGGTCCGCGCGCGGCATGTTCCCGTTCCCGTGTACGTAGACGATCGTGGGCCGCATGGCTTTGTCTCCTGTTCGGGTTACGCTGAGAGCCGCACGCCGGCCGACGTCAGCAGCGGGTCGTCGGCGAGCTCCCACAGCGCCACCGCGTAGTTGCCCTTGAGGTAGCGGCCGCCGAAGTGCAGGCCGACGACCTGGGCCGTCTCGAGGTCGACGACGCAGGACCCCGAGTTGCCGCCGAGGGTCGAGCAGTCGTGGACGAACTGGCGCCCGTCGAGCGAGCGGACCGCGCCGGGCTGCAGGCGCTTGACGTTGTAGATGCCGGCGAAGATCCGCTGCATCTCGTCGGGGTCGTTGCGGCGCGAGTCCGCGGCCGGGTAGCCGACCACGTAGACCTTCGCGCCCGTCCCGGTGGGCGCGGCGGAAATCGGCAGCGGTGCGACGCCGTCGCCGGAATCGCACGCGAGCAGGGCCAGGTCGAGCTCGGCGTGAATTCCGATGATCTCGGTCAGCTTGAGCTCCCGCGGCACGCCGGCCGAGAGTTCCTCGTTGAAATCCGTGCGTGCGGTCATTCCACTCGTGAATGTCCAGCCCGCGCCGCTGGCGGTGGCGAACTCGTTGGCCACGTGCCGGTTGGTCATGACGACACCCGGCGCGGCGAGCCACCCGGTGCCCACCCAGTCGATGGCGGGGTGCCCGTCGACCTCGATGCGCCCGACGCTGCGGCACACGGTCTCGATGGTGGCCCGGTGCCGCTCGAGGTCGTCGGTCCAGGGGTTGGGCGGCTTGAAGAAGCTGCCGTCCTGGATCAGGATCGCCGGGCGGGCCATCGGCAGCACGATCGCTTCGAGGGCAACGGTTTCCTCGGCGGTGAGGTGCGTGTCCGGGCCCTGCCGGGCGACCTTCTCGACGGCATTCTGGGCGGGGCCGACGAAGTCCTCCAGGGCGCGGCGGGAGGCGACCTCGATGGCCGGCAGCCGCTCGGCGTGCCCGCCGACCACGTCCGTGTCGGCGCCGTACCCGGCGCGGCCCGGCGCCACCTTGCGGACGACGGCGGCCGGCTCTGCGGCGAGCTCTCCCGCGATACCGTCGAGATCTTTCCCGAAGGACAGAATCTCGGTCAGAACATCCTGCTGCACCATCACGGCCTCCTTTAACTCCAGCCGATGTGCGCGATACCCGTTACTCGCAGAATTCCCGGGAACGTTACGGTCCGCCGCGGGAAATCGACCCCGGGACCGCCGGCACGGGTTCAGCGAGCGCCCGGTCACGGCAATGCCGGCGAGCGCCTGGCGGCGGCGCGGTGCTCGGGCGGTCACGCCGATGTTCGCGGGACGTAATGTCTCGCGCCGGCACGGCCGGGCCGGCGAGGCGTACAAAGGGCGTAGGTAAGGAGTGACGCGGGCGGTCGCACTCGCCGCCGGAGCGGGTGGTGGCCTTGTCGGTTGTTCGACCCAGGACGGTCCGGGGCTGGGTGCTGGTCGCGGTGCTGGCCGTGGTCGCGGTGCTGGTGCCGCAGGTGCCGGGCTGGCTGCCCGTGTCCGCGCGGTCGGTCGACCCTCGCGTGCTGCGGGACCGCATCCTCGCCTCCGCCGACCGGCCCTACCAGGGCTATGCCGAGATCACTGGCTCCCTGGCGCTGCCCGAGCTGCCCAAGCTCGCGGACGTCACGTCGCTGCTCACCGCTACCACCCGGGTCCGCACCTGGTACGCCTCGCCGTCGCGATGGCGCTTCGACGTCGTCACCACCGTCGGCGAGCGGGACGTCTACCACTCCCCGGACGGCGAGTTCACCTGGGACTACGGCGCCAACCAGCTCACCCGCCTGGTCGGCACGCCACCCGTGCGGCTGCCCCGCGCCGGTGACCTGCTGCCGCCGGACCTCGCCCGGCGGGTCCTGTCGGCCGCCGCTGGCGACCCGGTGCGCTCGCTGCCCGCCCGCCGGGTGGCCGGCCACCAGGCGGCGGGCCTGCGCCTCACGCCGCACGACCCGGACACCACGATCGGCCACGTCGACGTGTGGGCCGACCCGGACACGGGGCTGCCCACCGCCATCGAGGTCACCGCCCGGGGCGCCGCCCGGCCGGTGCTGGTCAGCCAGTTCCGCGAGCTGAGCACCACCCCGCCCGACGCCGGCGCGCTCACGCCGAAGTCGCCGCGGGGCAGCGGGTTCAGCATCGTGCGGGCCCCCGACATCGCCGACGCGCTCGGCGGGCTCGGCCGTGGCCGCCCGCCCGCGCGGCTCGCGGGGCGGCCGCTGCATGACGCCGACGTGGGTGGGATACGCGGGGTCTGGGTGTACGGGACGGGCCTGTCCGCGTTCGTCGCGGTGCCTGTTCCCCGCGACGTCGGCGCCGACGTCGGGAAGGCCATCGTCAACGCCGGCGGCACGAGCAAGGACCTGCCGCGGGGCGAGGCGCTGCAGCTGTCCATCGCGCCGCTGTCGGTGGTGGTCGTGCGGTCCGAGTTCGCCCGCCGGTGGTACCTGCTCGCCGGGCTGGCCACGCCCGAGCTGCTGCTCAGGGCGGCGGGCGAGCTGGCCCAGCTGTCCTGGAGCGGCCCATGATCGTCACCCGCGCACTGACCAAGCGGTACGGCCGGATCGTCGCGGTGGACGCCGTCGACCTGGACGTGCGGGAGGGCGACCGGTACGGGTTCCTCGGTCCCAACGGCTCCGGCAAGACCACGCTGGTGCGCCTGCTGCTGGGTCTCGTCTACGCGACCAGCGGGGAGATCGAGGTGCTGGGCCGGCCCGTCCCGGCGCGGGCGGGGGCCGTGCTCCCGGAGATAGGCGCGCTCGTCGAGGGGCCCGCTGCCTACCCGCACCTGTCCGGCCGGCGGAACCTGGACCTGCTCGACGCCGCGGGCGCGGGTGGCCGCCGGCGCACCCGCAAGCGCCGGATCGAGGAGGCGCTCGAGCAGGTGGGCCTGGCCGGGGTCGACCGCCGCCCGGTGCGGGCCTACTCGCTCGGCATGCGCCAGCGGCTCGGGCTGGCCGCGGCCCTGCTGCGCCGGCCCCGGCTGCTGATCCTCGACGAGCCCACCAACGGCCTCGACCCGCGCGGGATCCGGGAGATCCGCGACCTGCTGACCAGCCTGAACGAGGCCGGCACCACGGTGTTCCTGTCCAGCCACCTGCTCTCCGAGGTGGAGCTGCTGTGCACCAGGGTGGGCATCGTCGACCGCGGCAGGCTCGTGCTGCAGGACGATCTCGAGAGCCTGCGGGCGCCCACCGGGCACATCCTGGTCGAGAGCCCGGACGCCGCGCGGATCGCGTCGCTGCTGGACGGCCAGGTCGTCGAGCGCGACGGCCCGCGGCTGGTGATCCGGCACCCCGACGCCGCCGAGCTCAACGCGTCGCTCGTGGGCCACGGCGTGCGGATCACGGGCATCGCCGAGCAGCGCCGGTCGCTGGAGCAGGTCGTGCTGGACCTCACCGGGCACGGCGCCGACCGGATGGAGCGCACGCCGTGATCGCCGTCGAGCTGCGCAAGCTGGTGCTGCGCCCGCGGGTGTGGCTGAGCATCGTGCTGCTCTGCGCGGTGCCCGCGCTCGTGGCGATCCTCCTGTCGGTCTCCAACCTCGCGCCGCCGCCGGGCCAGGGCGGCGCGTTCCTGTCCGCCGTGCTGAACAACGGCTCGCTGTACCCGGCCGCGGCGCTCGCGATGGTGCTGCCGGTGTTCCTCCCGCTGGCCGTCGCCGTGTACGCGGGCGACGCGATCGCGGGTGAGGCGGCCACCGGCACGCTGCGCTACCTGCTGGTGCGGCCGGTGGCGCGGCCGCGGCTGCTGTCGGCGAAGCTGGTCGCGCTCGGGGTGTACATCGTGCTCGCGGTGCTGATCGTGGTGGTCACCTCGCTCGCGATCGGCGTGCTGCTGTTCGGCACCGGCGCGGAGGCGGTGGGGCAGCCGGGCGCGGTCACGTCGCTGTCCGGCGCCACCCTCGGCCCCGCCGAGCTCGCCGCCCGGCTGCTGGCCGCGGTCGGCTACATCGTGGTGTCGATGCTCGGCTTCGGCTCCATCGCGCTGTTCCTGTCCACGCTGTCCGACTCGGCCCTCGGCGCGGCGCTGGCCGCCCTCGCGGTGCTCATCGCCAGCTCGATCCTGCAGACGCTGGACGCGGCCGACGCGATCAAGCCGTACCTGCCCACGAACTACTGGCTGTCCTGGATCGACTTCTTCCGCGACCCGATCCTGTGGGACAACATCAACCGCGGGCTGCTCCTGCAGGCGGGCTACGTCGTCGTGTTCTTCGCCGCGTCCTGGGCCAACTTCGGCACCAAGGACATCACGAGCTAGCTGCCCGCGCGCAGCGGGCCGCAGTCGCCGGGCCCCGGCGCGACGAGCGGACCGGTGCCGAGGCCCCGCAGCACGAGCCCGGTGACCAGCGGGTCGGCCGGCAGCTGCGAGTGCGCCACCACGGCGTCGGGACAGACGTTCTGCAGCGGCACGTTCACCGCGCCGGGCAGCCGCGCGGAGTCTGGCGGGAGCACCGTCCGGTCGTTCTCGGTCCACACCGACAGCCACGGCAGCGTCGTGGGCAGCGCCTGCTGGTCGAGCTCGGTCAGCAGCGTGCTGCCCGGGCTGAGCTGCTGGCACGCGACCGGGCAGGCGTCCGGCACCAGCGCGCCCCCGGCCGTGGCGGTCCGCGTCCCGTGCAGCGGCGAGCCGAGCGTGACCACCCGGCGGGCGAGCCGGGCACCGTCGCCGGCCACCCACAGCCGCGCCACCACGCCACCCGCCGAGTACCCGATCACGTCCACCGACGGCGCCCCCGCGGCCACCGCGGCGGCCGCCGCCCGGTCCAGCACGCGCACCTGGGCCCGCAGGTCACCGGTGCCGTCCCCGGGCAGCGTCAGCACCTGCGCGCTCCGCCCGGCCCCGCGCAGCCGATCGGCCAAAGTGGACAGTGAGGCGCGGGAGCCGCCGTAGCCGGGCACCAGCAGCACCGGCCCGGCCCGGTCCTGCGCGGGCGCACCGGCCGCGGGGGAGTCACCCCGCCCGGCCCGCACCCCCACGACGGTGACCCCGACGAGGACCAGCACGGCGACGGCGGCGACCAGCCCACGCCGCCGCCCACTCAGCCCGACCCACCACTGGCGAACCCGCACAACTCATAGTGCCTCGTCCACGGCCCTCCTCGCCGGGACCACCGGGGCCTCGGCCGGGTCCGGTTCGGCCGGAAGGACGTTCGCCGCGTCGCTGGTCGTCCCGGCGGCTGTCCCGGCGCGCAGGCGCTCGATCAGCACCTCGGCCTCGGTGATGGTGAACCAGCCCTCGTGCGCGGCGTGCCGGATCGCGGTGGCCGCGCTGTCGGTGTCTGCCATGGTGTCGGTCCTCCGGTCAGTTCAGTCACGCCGGGGTCCAGGGCAGTTGTCCAGCATACGCCCTGGGGCGAGGAATAGTTGCTCGGAAATCTGCCGCCGATCGGCATCGGCCCTACCGGTCCTCAGTGGACTGTCTGGTGCGCAGCGCGTCCAGCATGCCGTGCAGATGGGCGACGGCCAGCTCGATGTCGTAGTACTTGCGCTGGCCCGCCCGTGACTCGGCGGCCAGCAGCGCGCACCGGTGCACGTCCTCGAAGTCGCCGTACGGGAACCTGTAGTGGCCCTTGGTGTCCGTGGGCCGCTCGTCGTCGACGCCGAGGTGCCAGCGGCCGTACTCGTCGATCCCGTGCTGCTCGATGAACTCGTTCTGCTGCTTGGTGGACGGCTGGTGCTCGCTCCAGTCGTCCCGCTCGTCCGCGACGTACTTCCCGTCCGCGACGAGACTTTTCGCGTAGTCGAACGCGCGTTGGTTCAGCTTGACGGCCATCGCGGCCTCCTAAGGAAGCGTGGTGGCGAGGTCCTTCGGCATGGCGGCCTTGACGTCCGCCCACTCGCCATCGGTGACGTGCTGGCGCAGGACGTCGAGCACCGTGCGCACCACGGACTCGACGCCACCGACCACGTCGTAGGGGAACTCCTTGCGGACCCGCTGCAGGAACTCGTCCCGGTGCATCTTCAGCGGCACCCGGCTCGGGTCCCAGCCCTCGTAGTAGATGCCGCGCACCAGCATCGGCAGCTGCGCGCCGAGCTGCGCCGCCTCCTCGACCGTGAGGCGGTCGCGCAACGCGTGCAGCACCCCGCGCAGCGCGGCGTAGGACTGGTTGCGGCGGTCGCGGGGCCAGCCGAACGCGGTCTCGATCTCGTGCAGGATGTGGTTCGTCTTGTCGATGGTGGTGGTGAACGAGGCGAATCCGGTGTCGCTCATGTGCTCCCACTCCTCTCGTAGGTCAGGTATCGGGTGAACCAGTCGGCCGCGAGGCCCGCCACCTGCTCCAGCGCACCGGGCTCCTCGAACAGGTGCGTCGCGCCCGGCACGATCTCCAGGCGGGCCTCGCCGGCGAGCCGCTGCATGGCCACCCGGTTGAGCTCGAGGACGATCTCGTCGCGGGAGCCCACGATCAGCAGCGTCGGCTGCCGGACGGCGCGCAGGTCCTCGCCCGCCAGGTCCGGCCGGCCGCCCCGGGACACGACGGCTCGTACGACGTTCGGCCTGCGGGCGGCCGCGACGAGGGCGGCCGCCGCGCCGGTGCTCGCGCCGAACAGCCCGAGCCCGAGGCCGGTGAGCGGCTCGTAGCCGGCCACCCAGTCGGTCAGCTCGACCACCCGATCGGCGAGCAGGCCGATGTCGAACCGGAGCGCGCCGGTCGCCGCGTCGGCCCGCTCCTCCTCCGGGGTCAGCAGGTCGGCCAGCACGGTGGCGAGGCCGGCGTCACGCAACCGCCGCGCCACGAACCGGTTGCGCGGGCTGTGCCGGCCGCTGCCGCTACCGTGCGCGAAGACCACCACGCCGGACGCGGACTCGGGTATCTCGACGTCGCCGTACAGGGTGCGCCCGCCGGCGGGGATGCGTAGGTCGTCCATGGCCTACACCGCGTGTGGATAAGTCTCGGGCACCTCGCCGGCCTCCCAGCTGGCGGTGCGCTCCAGCGGCTCGAGCGCCCGGGTCTCGTCGACGTGGATCACCGCGTCGAACTGGTCGGCGACCCGGGACCAGAAGTAATGGCTCTGCCGCTCGGTCTGCGGCCGGTAGACCACGCCGATCGCGCGCTCGAGCCGGGCCGCGCGCAGTGCCTCGGTCGCCGGCGAGGCGGGGCCGAAGCCCACCAGGAACTCCTTCTGGCCGACCTCGTGGAACAGTTCCTCCACGCTGTCGGCGAGCGCCGGCCGCACCTGCTTGCGGTCGGCGGGCGCCCCCCAGTCGTCGGCGGCGGTGACCGTGCCGGTGTAGGTGGTGAAGCCGATCAGCCGGCAGTCCCCGGCGTGCTGCTCTCGGACGAGCTGCCCGACGTTGAGCTCGCCGCGGGCGGACATCTCGGTGGCGCGGGCGTCGCCGAGATGGGAGTTGTGCGCCCACACGACGATCTTCGCCGGCGTGCCGCGCTGCGTGCGCAGGTGGTCGGCCAGCGCGTCGAGGGTCTGGACCATGTGCTGGTCACGCAGGTTCCACGAGGAGACGCGGCCGCCGAACATCGTGCGGTAGTAGCGTTCCGCGTCACGCACGAGCCCGGCGTTCTGCTCGGCGTAGAACAGCTCGTCCTCGGCGACCATCCCGTCGCGCCGCGCGTAGTCCAGCGCGTGCCGGTGCAGGTCGACGAGCTGGTCGAGGACGGCCTGCTCGCACGACTCCCCGGCGCCGAACGCCGCGGCGAGCCCGTAGTCCTGGCCCTCGCCGTCGGAGTGGTCGAAGCAGGAGTAGCGCTCCCGGGCCCGCGCGGCGGCTTCGGGGTCGACGCTCTCCAGGTAGGCGATGACCTCGGCGGCCGAGCGGTGCAGGCTGTAGAGGTCGAGCCCGTAGAAGCCGGCCTTGGCGCGCTCGTCGCCGGCGCGGTCGTTGTGCTCGCGGAGCCATCCGAGGAAGTCCAGCACGTCGGCGTTGCGCCACATCCAGGTCGGGAACCGTTCGAAGCCCCGCAGCGACTCCTCGGCGGTGTCGTCGGCGCCCTGGCCCCGGACGAAGCGGTTCACCCGGTAGGCATCCGGCCAGTCGGCCTCGACCGCGACCGCGCAGAAGCCCTTCTCCTCGATGAGCCGCCGCGTCATCCGCGCCCGCGCGGCGTAGAACTCGTGGGTGCCGTGCGAGGCCTCGCCGATCAGCACGAACCGGGCCTCGCCGACCAGGTCGAACAGCACGTCGTCGGGCGGCACCCCGTCCTCCACCGGGGTCGCCACCGCGCGGATGACGGAGACCTCGGTCGGCCCCTGCGCGCTCGGCACCGGCCGGGTCCGGGCGGCGGCGCGCAGCAGGTCGCGTACCTCCTCGTCGGTGGTCTGGGTGAAGTCCCAGTACGACGCCCCGACCGCGAAGAACGGCGACGGCGTGGTCGCGCAGACGACCTCGTCCACCTCGAGCCTCAGCTCCTCGCAGGTGGACCGCGGCGCGGCGGGCACCGCCACCACCATCTCCGCGGGATGCAGCCGCCGCAGGGCCTGGATCGCGGCCCGCATGCTGGCCCCGGTCGCGAGCCCGTCGTCGACCAGGATCACGACCTTGCCGGCGACGTCGACCATCGGGCGGCCCTCGCGGTAGGCCCGCTCCCGGCGGAGCAGTTCCTTGCCTTCCCTCTCGGCCACCTCCTGGATGACCCGGGGGAGAAGGGCGAGGCCGCGCACCACGTCGTCGTTGACCACGATCACGCCGCCGCTGGCGATCGCCCCCATGGCCAGCTCGGGCTGGCCCGGCACGCCGAGCTTGCGGACGAGGAAGACGTCCAGCGGCGCCCCGATCCCGTCCGCGACCTCGTAGGCGACCGGGACCCCGCCGCGCGGCAGCCCCAGTACGACGACGTCAGCACGGCCGCGATACCGCTCGAGGAGCCCGACCAATGACCGACCGGCATCCCGCCGGTCCCGAAACACCTGACCAGACATGCCGGCGACTACCCGCGACCCGCGAGCCCAAACGACCCGATACTTGTGAGTGCGGTGCAGTGGCTATAGCGTTATAGTCACTGTAGCCATGGAGGACGGGATGGCCATGGACGAGAGCCTGACCCAGCGCAAGATGCGCCGCACCCGGCAGGCGATCGCCGGGACGGCGCGGCGGTTGTTCACCGAGCACGGCTTCGACCAGGTCACCGTGGCGCAGATCGCCGCGGCGGCCGAGGTGGCGGAGAAGACCGTGTACAACCACTTCCCGACCAAGGCCGACCTGGTCTTCGACGCCGACGACAGCGTGCTCGAGCAGCTGCTCGACGCCGTGCGCGAGCGCGCCCCCGGCCGGTCCGTGCTGACCGCGGTGCGGGAGTGCCTGACCCGGGCGGCCACCGAGCTCGGCGAGGGCGCCCCGCGAGCCGAACAGCTGGCGTTCCGCCGGCTGGTGGCCGCCAGCCCGACGCTGCGGGCGCACCAGCGAGCCATGGCCGCCCGGTACGAGGACGCCCTCGCCGAGGTCCTCGCCCGCGAGACCGGCGCCGACCCCGGCTCGGCCGAGCCGTTCGTCGCCGCGGTCGCGTTGATCGGTGCCCTGCGCGCCGGCCACCAGACCGCCGCGCGCAGCGGGGGGCGGACCGCCGCCACCAACCGCGCGCTGGATCTCCTCGAAGCCGGCCTGGCCGACTACGCCACCCGACCACCGGGAAGGAACCCACGATGACGCAGCACACCGCTCTCACGCTCAAGGCCGGCGGCCTGTCCGCCGTCGCCGGCGCCGTCATCTTCGCGACGGTCCGACTGATGCACGGGGACACGCCGGCCGCCGACGCCGAGGCCGCGCTGACCTTCGTCGCATCGCGCCCGAGCTACGCCGCGGTCCACGTGTTCGCCGTCATCGGTGCGCTGGTGGGCCTGACCGGCCTCCTCGCGCTGGCCGGCTCGCTGACCCGGCCGGCGGCCTGGTTACTCGGCCGCGCGGGTGTGACCAGCGCGGTCGTCGGCCTGGCCGTCTTCAGCGTCGAGAGCACGAGCGAGGGCCTCGCCCTCCCCGAGCTGGCCGACGCCGCGAGCCGCGCGACCCCGGCCGAGCGCGTCGAGTTCGTCCGCGCCGCCCACGCGGTCGCCGCGGCGACCCACGGCCCGTCCCTGATCGGGATGGCCTTGCTGATCGGCGTGCCCCTGACCCTGCTGGGCCTGGCGATGACGCTCGAGGCGTACCCGTCGTGGCTCGGCTGGACCGGCGCCGTCGTCGGCGCCGCGACGCTGGTCGCGGCC
>NZ_DASWSJ010000376.1:0-2394 GCF_036402745.1 Actinophytocola sp.
ACCTCGCGCAGGTGCGCGCCCGCGAGGTCGGGTCGGCCCCCGCGGGAGACGACCGCCTGCACGGTGGCCGGTCGGCCGGCGGCGGCGATCAACGCGGCCGCGGCGCCGGTGCTGGCCCCGAACAGGCCGACACCCAGCCCCGCCGTGGATTCGCTGCCGGCGACCCAGTCGGTCAGGCCGATGAGCCGTTCGGCGAGCAGGTCGATGTCGAACCGCAATGCCGCGGTCCGCAGGTCGACCTGCTCCTCCTCTGCCGTGAGCAGGTCGGCCAGCACGGTGACCAGGCCGGCGCGGTTGAGCTCGTCGGCGACGAAGCGATTGCGCGGGCTGCGCCGGCCGCTGCCGCTCCCGTGGGCGAACAGCACCGCGCCGCGCGTGGTCTCCGGGATCCCGAGATCGGCGTCGAGCACGACACCGGTGACCGGGATCTTCAGGCTCTGACGGGTGCCGCTCGGGGCGCTCATGGGTCAGACCGCGAACGGATAGGTCGCGGGGACCTCGCCGGTCTCCCAGACACCGGTTCGTTCCAGCGGCTCGAGGGCACGCGTGTCGTCGATGTGGATCACGGCGTCGAACTGGTCGGCCACCCGGGCGCGGAAGTAGTGGCTCTCTCGTTCGGTGTCGGGGCTGTAGATGACGCCGATCGCGCGTTCCAGGCGGGCCGTGCGAAGGAGCTCGGCCGCTCGCGTGGCCGCGGCGAAGGAGAGCATGAACTCTTTCTGGCCGACCTGGTGGAACAGCTCTTCGACGCTGCCGGGCAGCGCTGGGCGGACCCACTTGCGCTGCGCCTCCCCGCCCCAGTCGTCGGCGGCGGTCACTGTCCCGGTATAGGTGGTGAACCCGAGACTGCGGGAGTCGCCGGACCATCCTTCCCGCACCAACTGGCCGACGTTGAGCTCACCCTGAGAGGCCATCTCCGTCGCCCGGGCGTCGCCGAGATGGGAGTTGTGTTCCCACACGACGACCTTCGCCGGCTCACCACGTTGCCGCGTGAGGTGGGTCTGGACCGCGTCGAGGGTCTCGACCATGTGCCGGTCCCGGAGGTTCCACGACAGCACGCGGCCGGTGAACATCGAGCGGTAGTAGGCGGCCGAGTTCTTCACGACCTTGGCGTTCTGCTCGGCGTAGAACTGCTCGTCCGCGGCGAGCAGCCCGTCACGGCGGGCGTACTCCATCCCGTGGCGTTGCAGGTCGACGAGTTGCTCGATCACGTGTTCTTCGCAGGTCTCGCCCGCTCCGAGGGCAGCGGCCAGGCCGTAGGTCTGGCCGTCGTCGGTGCCGTAGTGGTCGAAGCAGGCGTAGCGCTCGCGGGCGCGCTGGGCCGCCGCCGGATCCACCCGGTCGAGGTAGGTGATCACCTCGTCGATGGAGCGGGAGAGGCTGTAGAGGTCCAGGCCGTAGAAACCGGCCTTGCTGCGCTCGTCGCCGATCCGGTCGTTGCGCTCGCGCAGCCATCCGACGAACTCCAGCGCGACGGCGTTGCGCCACATCCAGGTGGGGAAGCGCTGGAAGCCGCGCATCGCCTCCTCGGCGTCGGCGTCGTCAGAGCGGCCACGGACGTACCGGTTCACCCGGTACGCGTCCGGCCAGTCCGCCTCGACGGCCACCGCGCAGAACCCCTGGTCCTCGATCAGTCGCCGGGTCATCGCCGCCCGCGCGGCGTAGAAGTCGTCGGTGCCGTGGGATGCCTCCCCGATCAGCACCACGTGGGCGTCCCCGACCAGGTCGAACAGCGCGTCGGCGGACGGCACGCCGTCCTCGGTAGGGATCCCGGCGGATCGGATGACGTCGGTGTCGCTGAGCACCCGCTCCTCGGTACGCGTCGGGATCGAGGTCGCCGCGGCGCGCAGCAGGTCCCGCACCTCTTCGTCGGTGGTCTGGCTGAAGTCCCAGTACGACTCGCCGACCGCGAAGAACGGCGACGGGGTCGTCGCGCACACCACCTCGTCGACGATCGCTCCGAGCTCCTGGCAGGTCGACTTCGGCGCCGCCGGCACGGCGACGACGATTCGCCCCGGCCGGTACTCGCGCAGCGCGATGATCGCCGCGCGCATGCTCGAGCCCGTCGCGAGGCCGTCGTCGACGAGGATGATCGTTCTGCCGGCGAGCTCGGGCATCGGCCGCCCGTCCCGGTAGGCCTGCTCCCGGCGCTGCAGCTCGCGCCCCTCCTGCTCGGCCACCCCCTGGATCACGTCCGGGGTGATGCCCACGCCGCGCACGACATCGTCGTTGATCACCACCACCCCGCCGCTGGCGATCGCGCCCATCGCCACCTCCTCGCGGCCGGGCACGCCCAGCTTGCGGACCACGAACACATCCAGCGGGGCGCCCAACGCGCGGGCGACCTCGTAGGCCACCGGCACACCACCCCGCGGCAACCCCAGGACCACTACG
>NZ_DASWSJ010000377.1:0-4320 GCF_036402745.1 Actinophytocola sp.
CGATGATCTACGAGACAGGCCCTTAACCTAGGTTGTCGGTCTGGAAGGTGTTGCAGCGGTTCGGGTCGCCGGTGTCGAAGCCGGTTCGGTACCACTTCTGGCGTTGGGCCGACGAGCCGTGGCTGAACTGGGTCGTGTCCACGTGGCCGCCGCCCAGCTCACGTTGGATGTAGTCGTCGCCGATGCGGGACGCGGCGTCCAGGGCGGCGTTGACGTCGTCCTGGGTGACGCCGGTGATCAGGGGCTTGCCGGACTCCGTGGGGGTGGTCGTGGCGTGGTTGGCCCACGCGCCCGCGTAGCAGTCCGCCTGCAGCTCCAGCCGCACCGAGCCCGACTGCGGGCCCGTTCCCCGGCCGACCTGCTCCGACGTGCCGAGCAGGTTCTGCACGTGGTGGCCGTACTCGTGCGCGAGCACGTAGCCCTCGACGAACGGGCCGCCGGTCGCGCCGAACTTCTGCTGGAGCTCCTGGAAGAAGGTGAGGTCGATGTAGACCTCGCCGTCCGCCGGGCAGTAGAACGGGCCCGACGCGGAGGTGGCGTTGCCGCACCCGGTCCGCACGCCGCCGGAGAAGAAGTTCGTCTGCGCTTCCTGGTAGCCGCGGCCGGAGGCGGCGAACTGGTCGGTCCAGTAGGCCTGGACCGAGTTGATGAGCGCCACCGCGCGGCAGTCGGACTCCCGGTTGGCGTCCGCGCCGGTGCGGCACTTCTCCGCGATCGCCTGCGAGCCGACCTGCTGGTCCTGACCCACGTCGCCGAAGCCGGACGGCGGCAGCGGCGTGCCACCGCCGCCGAGCTGCGAGACCAGGAAGTAGATGATCAGCCCGACGACGCCGAGCCCACCACCGCCCAGGGCGACCCGGCCGCCCACCCCGCGCTGGTCACTGACCTGCGACGAGTCGAGCTCGGCGTCCTCGTTGAACCTCACCGCGCGTCCTCCAACCAGCGCCGACACAAGACCAGGAAGATGCTCCCACGCGCACGGAACCGCGGCATGACAACGGGTGCGCCGCTACTCCGGACGGTTCGGCGACAGGGCCAGCGCCGCGGTGTCGTCGTCGAGGCCGTCGCCGAAGCCGGCGAGCAGGTCGGCCACCGCGGCGATGACCGCCGGCGCCGGGCTGGGCGCGAGCGCGGTGACGAACTCCCGCAACGCCTGGTCACCGAAGCGGGCCCGGGTGGCGCCCGTGCGTGCCTCGGTGAGCCCGTCGGTGTAGAGGAGCAGCGTGTCCCCCGGCGTCAGAACCAGCGTCGTGGCGGCGAAGTGCGCGTCGCGCAGGATGCCCACCAGTTGCCCACCCGGCGTGGGCACGTAGTCGGCCGTCCCGTCGGCCCGCAGCAGCAGCGCGGGCGGATGGCCGCCGCTGGCGAGGGTGACGGCACAGCCCCGCGCGGTCGGGGTCAGCACGCCGAAGATCACCGTGCAGAACCGCGAGCCGGTGGCGTGGGACTCGTGGGCGAGCACGGCGTCGAGGTTGCCCAGCACCGCGACCGGGTCGTCGTCGTACACGGCCGCGGAGCGCAGCGTGTACCTCGTCAGCGACGTCACCGCCGCGGCGGCGGCGCCCTTGCCGCACACGTCGCCGAGGAAGAACCCCCACCGGCCGGCGGAGAGCGGGAACAGGTCGTAGAAGTCGCCGCCGACCTGGTCGGGCGAGGCGTGGTGGTAGTGCGCGGCCACCCGCATGCCCGGCACCTCGGGCAGCACCGGGGGAAGCAGGGTGCGCTGCAGCGTCGCCGCCAGCTCCTGCACGCGCTCCCGGTCCCGGTCGGCCTGGCGCCGGGCTCGCAGCAGCTCGAGTTCGTAGGTGCGCCGGTCGCGCGCGTCGAAAACGGTGGTGCGGATGAGCAGCGGCCGGCCGTCGGCGTCGGTCTTGACCACGGACGTGACCAGGACCGGCAGCCGGGAGCCGTCCGCGGCCACCAGCTCGAGCGCCACCCCGCCGAGCTCGCCCTGCATCCGCAGCAACGGCGCGAAATGGGTCTCGTGGTAGATCCTGCCGCCGACGGTCAGCAGGTCCGCGAAGGGCCGCCCCACGACGTCGGCCCGGGCCAGGCCGAGCCACCCGAGCAGCGTGGCGTTGACCTTCGCGACCTGACCGTCCACTGTGGTCGAGAGGTACCCGCACGGCGCGTTCTCGTACAGGTCCTCGGCGCTGTCCTCGAGCAGGGCCGACGGCAGCGCGGGCGGCCGGTCCGCCCCGGCGCCGGCCGCCGTCACGGCCCCGCGAAGGCGGCGATGGCCTCGATGGTCGGCTCCGGCGCGCTGAGCTGCGGGCAGTGGCCGGTGGCGTCGAGCGTGACGAGCGTGCTGCCCGCGATCTCGGCGTGCACGAACGCACCCACCTCCCGCGGCGCGATCACGTCCTGGGCGCACTCGACGACCAGCGTCGGGACGGTGACCTTGGCGAGGTCGGCGCGGTTGTCGGACAGGAACGTGGTGCGTGCGAAGACCCGGGCGATCTCGGGATCGGTGCGGCAGAAGCTGTTGGTCAGCTCCTCCCCCAGCTCCGGGCGCTCCGGGTTGCCCATGATGACCGGCGCCATGGCCGCGGACCAGCCGAGGTAGTTGCTGTCCAGCGACTCCAGCAACTCGTCGATGTCGGCGGCGCTGAACCCGCCGTGGTAGTCGCCGTCGTCGAGGTAGCACGGCGACGGGGTGAGCAACACCAGCTTGGCGAACCGCGCGGGCTCCGCGGTGACGGCGAGTACCCCGATCATCGCGCTCACCGAGTGACCGACGAAGGTCACCTCGCGCAGGTCCAGCTCCCGGCAGATGCTCAGCACGTCGTCCGCGTAGCCGGCCAGCGTCGCGTACCGCCGCGGGTGCCACGCCGACAGGTCCGACCGCCCGGCGCCGACGTGGTCGAACAGCACCACCCGGTAGTCCTCCGCCAGCCGCGGCGCGACCAGCCGCCACAGGTTCTGGTCGCATCCGAAGCCGTGCGCGAGCATCACCACCGGCCCGTGCTCCGGACCGGTGACGACGACGTTGTTCCGCGCGACCACGTCCATCTCAGGACCGCAGCCAGCCGAGCAGCGCGGCGTAGACGGCGTCGTGGTGCAGCAGGTCGAAGTGGTGCATCCCGCCCAGCCACCGGACGTCCGCGGTCTGGCTGGGGTCCGCCGCGCTCGAGGGCGCCACGAGCCCGTCACCCACCAGCCGGCTCCACAGGCTGCCCTCCGCGCGGGACAGGGTCACGGCCAGGAAGAACTGCCGCACCCCGGCCGGAAGAACCGTGTCGACGGACCGCCCGCCGTCCCACTGGTCGCGGTGCAGGCGTCCCCGGGCGAGGTCCTTGATGCCGTCGCTGCGCAGCCCGAGCAGCCGGCCCAGCGGCGCCGAGGCGGCGAACCCGCCGAGCACCCCGGCCAGCCGGACCACCCCGCGCTCGAGCGGCGCACCGGTGTGCGGGCTGCCCAGGCACACGAGCCGGGTGACCTTCGGCAGCCACGGCAGCGCCCGCTCGTTGGCCTGGTGCACGGCGCTGCGCGCCACCAGCCCGCCCATCGAGTGTCCGACCAGCACCACCTCGCGGACCGGCGCGGGCCAGCCCTCGATCAGCTCGCCGAGCAGGTCGACGAGCTCCTGGCCGTTGTCGGAGATGTGCCGGCCGGTGTTGTACCGGACGTAGACCGGGGTGCAGGGCAGGTCGGCGGCGAGCCCGCTGCCGAAGTCGGTGCCGGACCTCGCCTTCTCCGGATCCGCCTCGTGGAACCACGACCGGTCCGTCTCGACCAGCCCGTGCAGCAACACCACCACCCGGCCCGAGGCCGACGGGTAGGCCGCCGCGAGCGAGCCGCGGTCCAGGTCGACGCGCCGGCCGTCGAGCCGCACGGTCATGGTCGCCGGCACGGCGCCACCACGCGCCTCCGCGTGCTCGGCGAACGCCCCGTTCGCGAAGCCGACGGCCCGCTGCACCCCGCGGGCGTCCAGTACCGTCGGCGCGTACCTGACCGTGGTCCGCGCCGCGAGTTGGAGCACCGCGCCACCGGCGAGGACGCCCACCCGCACGGCGTCGTAGACCCGCGAGGCGACCAGGCGGTGCGCGTCCGGCGCGAGCGTGCGGTGCATGTCCTCGACGGTGCCCAGCACCCCGGTCACGACGTCGGTCAGCAGGTGGACGCCGGCATCCAGCTCACCGCCGACCGTCGGCGTCTCCTCGGGTGCCATGACCAACCCCTCACCTGCCGGCTCCTGGCCCGAAGCCTAATACGGCGACGGCCCACCACCGTGGTGACGCGCGCCTCGGGTGCCCTGGTCGGCGGCGAACGAGGCGATCCAGGCCAGCGCGGAGTTCCAGTTGATCGCCACCTCGTTCG
>NZ_DASWSJ010000378.1:0-89262 GCF_036402745.1 Actinophytocola sp.
ATCCCGGGGAGGCGGACTAGCCGCCCTCCAGCTTCTCGGCGATCGCGCGGATCCACTCCTCGGACCACGTGAGCTCGCCGGAGCGGAGGGCGGCGACGACACCGTCGATCCACCGCAGCTCGGCGCGCCGCACGGCCAGCAGGTACTCGTCGTCCAGGGTGAACAGGCGCGGGAGGTCGGGCACGGACGCGACCTCGGCCTCCTGCGTCGCGATCTCCGCCTCCAGCGCGGCCGCGCGCTGCGTCAGCTCGGCCAGCACGTCCTCGGGGGCCAGCACCATCAGCGACGCCAGCGCGGCCGGGAACTCGGGGAACTCCCGCGCCGGCGCGCCGAGCATCCCGCGGGTCCAGGAGCGCAGCGCGTCCCAGCCCGCCTCCGTGATCTCGTAGACCGTCCGCTCCGGGCGCCGCTCGTCCCGCGAGGTCTCGCGCACCGCGATGAGCGACGTGCGCAGCAGCCGGTCGATCGTCTGGTAGACGCTGTTGCGCGCGGCCACGTTGGCGATCTTGTCCTTGCCGCGCTCCTTGATCATCTGCTGCATCCGGTACGGGTGCATCGGCTCCTCGGCGAGCAGTGAGAGCAGCACCAGCGCGAGCGGGGAACGTCGATCGGAACTCCTGGCCACGGCCGCCACCCTAACCACCCTTGCGCGAGCAGTCATTTTATGTATAGTCATACTATGACTATCAAGGCACTCATCATCGGCGGCGGCGTGGCCGGGCCGGTCACCGCGATGGCGCTGAAGCAGGCGGGCATCGACTCGACCGTCTACGAGGCGTACGACCGGAGCGCGGACGGCGTGGGCGCGTTCCTCACGCTCGCGGTCAACGGGCTGGCCGCCCTGCGCACGCTCGGCCTCAGCAACCTGGTGCGGGACAAGGGCTTCGACACCCCGTCGATGGCCGCCGAGATGGACGGCAGGCGGCTGGCCGAGTTCTCCTTCGGCCAGCCGTTACCGGACGGCACGCGGAACCAGACCATCACCCGCGCCGACCTCTACGGCGCGCTGCGCGACGAGGCGGTGCGCCGCGGCGTGCCGGTCGAGTACGGCAAGCGGCTCGTCGCCGCGGAGTCCACTTCGGACGGTGTGCTGGCGCGGTTCGCGGACGGCAGCACCGCTCGCGGCGACCTGCTGATCGGCGCGGACGGCCTGCGCTCGGTCACCCGGGGAATCATCGACCCGAACGCACCGGCGCCGCGCTACGTGCCGCTGCTCAACGCGGGCGGCTACGCGCGGGGCGTCGCGCTGGCCGGCGAGCCGGGCGTGATGCACATGTTCTTCGGCCGGCGCTGCTTCTTCAGCTACGTCACCCGCCCGGACGGCGAGGTGTGGTGGTTCGCGAACCCGCCGCAGCCCACCGAGCTGGCCCCGAAGGACCTGGCCGCGATCACCCCCGAGCAGTGGCGGACGAAGCTGCGCGACCTGTTCGCCGGCGACGACTTCCCCGCGCTCGAGGTCATCGACGCGACCGGGCACATCTTCTCCGGCTGGAACACCTACGACTTCCCGAAGGTGCCGGTCTGGCACCGCGACCGCATGATCATCATCGGCGACGCGGCACACGCCACCTCGCCCGCGTCCGGCCAGGGCGCGTCGATGGCCATGGAGGACGCGGTGACGCTCGCGAAGTGCCTGCGCGACCTGCCGGAGGTCCCCCGGGCGTTCGCCGCGTACGAGAGCCTGCGGCGCAGGCGGGTCGAACGCGTGGTGGCGCAGGGCAAGCGCAACGGCGACGGCAAGGCGGTGGGCCGGCTCGGCCGGATGATGCTGCCGCTGATCTTCCGGTTCGTCGCGAAGGCCGCGCCGAAGCAGGGCTGGCTCTACGACCACCGCATCGACTGGGACGAGCCCGTCGCGGTGGGCTGAGCCGGTGGCGCGGGCGGACGCCGTTGGCCGCCCGCGTCACCCGAGAACCGCGGACACCCGGGAAGGGGCCACGGAGCCGGTCAGCGAGAGCCGGTCAGCGACAACCGGTCGGTGGAACCCGTCAGCGGCGGGCGGTCACCCGCGGAGCCCGTCGTGCAGGACTCGCACCGGGTCAGCTGCGGCCAGCCCTCGGGGCGGCCGCCCCACATCTGCCAGGCGACGCCGGCCAGCGTGCCCAGCACGCAGTTGTGGCACAGTCGGATCCTGCGGGCCATCAGTTGTACCCCCGGATGAGGTGATCGTCCGACGCGAGGTCGGCGGTGGTCGACGTCTGCTGCTGACCGGCCTCCCGCGCCGGCGCCCCGCTGCCGGCGGGCCGAACCTCGCGGCCACCTTGCGGCTGGTTGCTCATGCCTGCTCCCGTCTCTCAATGCCGCAAAGGTGAGATCCACCACTCGAGGACGGCTCAAGGGTGGGTCGGAACGGCCGGCCCGGACGGATCCTCGAGCGGGTCTCGAGGCGGCCCCCGCACCCTCGTCACCCCAGGGGAGGCGAGAGGAGCCCGCGGTGGTCACCGATCCGGTGGGACCGGCAGACCTCTACGAGGTGGCGACCGCGTTCTGGCAGTCGCGCATGGTCGCGGTCGCCGTGGAGCTCGACCTGTTCTCCGTGCTCGCCCCCGAGCCCGCCACGCTCGCCGGGCTGTGCGACCGGCTCCGGCTGCACCCGCAGCCCACCGAGGCGCTGCTGAACGGCCTGTGCGCCATGGGCATCCTCACCCTCGACGGCGACCGGTACCGCAACGGCACCACCGCTGACAGCTGGCTCGACCGCGCCAAGCCCGGCTACGCGGGCGGGATGTTCGCCCTCGCCGGCTGGCAGTTTCCACTGTGGACCCGGCTGCGCGCGCTGCTGGAGACCGGCGAGCCGCAGGGCGCCGACGCCGGGCTCGACTTCTGCCCGGACACCGTGGCGCTGCGCCGGTTCGTCGAGGCGGCCGACGCCCGGTCGGCCCGCTGCGGCCCCGCGCTGGCCGGCGCGCTCGACTGGACGGACGTGACCCACGTCGTCGACCTCGGTGGCGCGCGGGGCAACGTCCTCGCGGGCGTTCTCACGGCCCACCCGCACCTGACCGGCACCGCGTTCGACCTGCACGCCATGCGCCCGCTGTTCGACGAGCACGCGGCCCGCCTCGGCCTCACCGGCCGGCTGCGCTTCCGCGGCGGCGACTTCTTCGCCGACGACCTACCGCCGGCCGACGTCTACCTGCTCGGCCACCTGCTGTCCGACTGGGACGACGACCGGTGCGCGCACCTCGTGACCCGCGCCGCCGAGGCACTGCGGCCCGGCGGCCGGCTGCTCGTCTACGACACGCTGATCGACCCGGATCGCCCGCACACCAACGGAAACTGGGTGCACAGCCTCAACATCCAGCTCATCGGCCCGGCCGGGACACTGAACTCCACCGGCGACTGCACGGGCTGGCTGAGCGCGGCCGGACTCACCGGCGTCCAGGTGCGCACCCTGGTCGACACGGAGTCGCTGGTGATCGGCACCAAGCCGGACCGCGCCTGACAGCCCGGGCCACAACTCCGGTCGAACCGTGGTCAAAGAACGCTGACGACCTCCGATCCGCGACGCACCCGGTGTCACCATGTGTTGTCGGGAGAAGGCCACCAAGAATGTCGGGATCCGGGTCTGGAGTTTCCATGCAGAATCGTCACACTGGAGCAGAGGCCCCATCACTGTTACCCCTCCAGCTCGCCGGCGGACCGTCGGCCGAGACGACCCGCATCGAGCAGTCCCGCACCGAGTCCGCCAGCGCGATCACGCTCGGCCTGCTCGGCCCGCTGCTGCTCGCGCGCGGTGGCAGGGTGGTCACCCCGTCGGCACCGAAGCTGCGCCAGGTGCTGTCGCTGCTCGCGGTGCAGGCCAACTCGGTGACCCGGGTCGACCAGCTCGTCGAGGAGCTGTGGGAGGAGAGCCCGCCGCAGAGCGCGCTCACCACCGTGCAGACCTACATCTACCAGCTGCGCAAGCTGCTCAAGCTCGACGACAAGCCTGCCGACGGTCGCGCGATACCGACGCTGCTCAGCCACCCCGGCGGGTACATCCTGCAGCTGCCCGACCTCGACGACATCGACGCGAACCGGTTCGAGGCAATGGCCCGGCGCGGCCGCGCGGAGCTGCTCGCGCAGCGGACCGAGGCGGCGTCGGAGACGTTCCGCGAGGGGCTTTCCCTGTGGCGCGGCGGTTTCCTCGAAGGCGTGTCGACCGGGCCGCTGCTCTACTCGCACGCCACCCGGCTCGACGAGCTGCGCCGCACGGTCCTCGCCCTGCGCATCGAGGCGGACCTGCAACTGGGCCGGCACCAGGAGATCATCGGCGAGCTGACGAGCCTGGTCAGCGCCGAGCCGACCCGGGAGGACTTCTCCGCCAAGCTGATGATCGCGCTGTACCGCAGCGGCCGGCGGGCCGACGCGCTCGGCGTGTACCAGCGGATCCGCACCGCGCTGGTCGACGAGCTCGGCCTCGACCCGGCCCAGGAGCTGCAGCGGCTGCACCAGCTGATGCTCGAGGCCGACCCGGAGCTGGACCTGCCGGGCCTGCCCGCCGCGCCACCGCAGCAGCCGCTCCCGACCGTCCACATCGCACTCCCGGCACCCGCGCAGCTGCCGGCGGAGATCCCGGACTTCGTCGGCCGCCACCACGAGCTGGACGGGTTCAACCGGCTGCTCACCGGCCCGGACGCGCAGGGCCTGCGGGTCATCAACGTCGTCGGCAGGCCCGGCATCGGCAAGAGCACCTTCGTCGCCCGCGCCGCGCGGGCGGTGCGCGGGCACTTCCCGGACGGCCAGCTCTACGTCGACCTCACCGGCGGCGACGGCCGGCCGATGCCCACCCGGCACGTGCTGATCGGCATGCTCAAGGCGATCGGCGCGGACGAGGCCGACGTGCCGCACAGCGTGGCCGAGGCGGCGCTGATGTTCCGCAGCTGGACCGCGGACCGGCGGCTGCTCGTGGTGCTGGACAAGGCCAGCTCCACCGACACGCTGCGCCACCTGTTCCCCAGCGGCTCCGGCTGCGGGCTCGTCGTGGTCAGCCGGGTGCCGATGGACGCGCTGTCCGGCGCGGTCCGGCTGCGGCTGCCGCCGCTGTCGGTGGCCGAGTCGGTGCAGCTGCTGGCCAACACGGCCGGGGAGAACCGGGTGAGCCAGGAGCTCGACGCGGCCGAGCGGCTCGCGGAGCTGTCCGACCGGCTGCCGCTGGCGCTGCGGGCGATCGGCGCGAAGCTCGCCGGCCGGCCGGGCTGGCACCTGTCCCGGATGGTCGCCCGGATGACCGACGAGCGGAACCGGATGAACGAGCTGAGCTACGCCGGGTTCGACGTGTTCGGCCGGCTCGCCGAGGCGTACCAGACGCTCTCCGCCCGGCAGCGCTGGGTGTTCCGCCGGCTGGCCGCGGCCGACGGCGAGCTGCTCAGCACCGAGGAGATCGCCGAGCGGGTGAGCATGAGCGTGCCCGCGGCGCAGACCGTGCTGGACGAGCTGGTCGACGCCGACCTCGTCGAGGAGCGCGAAGGGGACGAGCCGGAGCCGCGCCACCACGTGCCGGCGCTGATCCGGCTGGTGGGCCTGTCCGGGATGCTCGGCAGTTCCTGGTGGCGCAACACCACTGGCCAGCAGTCCCCCGGCTGACCGGTTGGTCGTCTTTGCCTCTAGCTCGCGTCGAGCGGGTTTCATGTTCGGCTGCCTACCTTGGCCTACAGCGGGCCACTGTGGGTCGGCTGGCACGAGAAGAGGAACCGCTGTGCAGTCCGAGATGCGCGCGCCTGACGAGTGGCCAACCGGTCCAGCGGTGGACGCTGGCACGGACATCTCCGTGCTGGCGAGCGCGTTACCCGACCGGGACGGCCCGGCGCTGCGGCTGGGCGCGCGGGTGTTCCCGCTGCGGCGCTGGATGGCGCGGCGGCACGCGGTCGTCGGCGCCGAGGTGGCGGTGACCGCGAGCCTGCTCGACCAGCTGCCGACGGGCCCGACCGTGGTGATCGTGGTCGCGCCCGAGGTCGCCGCGGACACCGTCGTCGACCAGCTCCTGCCGGCCGCGCACGGGATGCTCGACGGTGCGCCGGGTGGCGCGCTGACCCTCGGTGTCGCGAGTCCCGAGGCGGTGCGGACGGGAAAGACCGCGGGGAAGCTCGCGATGTACAACCAGCACCTCGACGCGCTGCCCGAGGCGCTCGTCGAGGCTGTCGTCGCGGGCCGGCGGTGCGGTCTCGTCACCGCGCACGGCAACTGCGTCCTGCTGCTGCAGCACTTCGTCCCCGCGACCGCGTCGGCGGTCGTGCACGTGAGCCCGACCCGGCAGCGGCCGGTGCGCATCGACGGGCGCTGGGGGCTCACCGAGGCAAGCTCGCCCGCCGACACCTTCGAGGTCCCCGCGGACGGCACGACGATCAGCGAGAAGCTGGCGTGGAAGCCGACCGCGCACGTGGTCGCGCACGGCGGCACGCACACGGTGAGCCTGCCGGTCAGCTGGCGCTACCGGTACTCGCTCGGCCGTGGCACGGTCCGCCAGCTCGCGACGCTGTCCCGCAACGCCGCCGCGATCGCCGGCCGGCCGCTGTCGCTGGACGTGGCGCTGGGGACGCAGGGGCCGGTCGTGCTGCGCTGCCGGCCGACGACCGGCTGACGGCGCACTCGAAAACGCCCTGCTCCCGCTTCGAGGTGACCTCCAGGGTCGCGGCCAATCATCGGAGGGTAAGCGAACACCCGTGTCCAGTCGTCGGAGGTCACCGTGCCCCGCGCGCTCACCGTGGCAGAACATCGGCATCTCACCGGTTGCGAGACCGGTGTGTGCGAGCACTACCAGGAAATGGTGCGGCTGCGCCGTAACCTGCACGACGGCCTCGGGCCGGGGCTCGCCGGGATCATGATGCGGGCGGACATCCTGGGCCAGCTGATGACCGCCAACCAGGGTGCCGCCGAGGAGATGCTGCTCGAGCTGCGCCGCGAGGCGGCCGCGTTCATGACCGAGTTCCGCAGGGTGCTGGCCGACCAGAGCCCGGCTGAGCTGGACGGCAAGGACCTCGACGACGCGTTGCGGACGCTGGGCCGGCGGATGAGCCGGGCCACCGGCGGCACGCTGACCATAACGACCGACGTCGACCCGGCCGCCGCGGCGGTGGACCGGACGACGCAGGTCGCCGCGTTCTGGATCGCCAAGGAGGCGCTGACCAACGTCGTCAAGCACGCGAAGGCCAGCACGTGCACGATCCGCGTCCGCGTGGACGCCGGCCTGTGTCTGTCCATTGTGGACGACGGGGTCGGCGGCGCCGGGCTCGGTCACCAGGGCGTCGGCCTGACGTCCATGGGCAGCCGGGCCGCGGAGCTGGGCGGCTGGTGCGAGGTCAGTGACGTCGGACCGGACAACGGTCCCGGCGTGTCGGTCACCGCGCACCTGCCGGCGGCCCCGTGCCCCGCGCCGCGGCGGCCTGCCCGATGAGGCCTGCTGAGGAGGCCCTGCTGTGACAGCGAACATGGAGCTCACCCAGACGCGCGAGACCATCCGCGTCGTCATCGCCGACGACCACCCGGTGTACCTGTCCGGGCTGCGCATGCTGCTGGATCTCATCGGCGAGGTCGAGGTGGTCGGCGAGGCGCGGACGGGGACCGAGGCGCTGTCGGAGATCTACCGGTTACGCCCGCACCTGGCGCTGATGGACGTGAACATGCCGGGCACCAGCGGGATCGAGGTGACGAAGACGATCGCCACCCGCTGCCCCGACACGTCGGTGATCATGCTGTCGATGCTGGAGGACCGGGACACGTTCCTCGCCGCGATGCGGGCCGGTGCCCGCGGGTACCTGGTGAAGGGCGCGAGCTCGGAGGACATCGGCCAGGCCATCGGGACGGTGCGGCGCGGTGGGGTGGTGTTCGGGTCCGAGGTCGCGAACTGGGCGCTGGACTACCTGAACAAGCCGCGTGAGTCGTCGAAGCCGTTCCCCGAGCTGACCGACCGGGAACGGGCGGTGCTCGAGCTGGTGGCCGACGGGCTGGGCAACGCGTCGATCGCCCGGCGGCTGGGGTTGTCCATCAAGACGGTGCGCAACTACCTGTCGCGGATCTTCGCGAAGCTGCAGATCGCGGACCGCACCGAGGCGGCCGTGCAGGCGCGCCGGGCGGGTCTCGGCAACTGATCGCACGAACTCGCACGAACTCGCAGCGAAGGAGCCCGGGCCTGCGCGGCCCGGGCTCCTTCGCTGTCTGTCTCAGACCCGCACGGGCTCCGCGGTGTCCACCTCGGCCGGGCGCCGGGCGGCGATCATGATGGTGGCCACCAGGATCCAGAAGAAGCCGAGGAACCGGCCGATCGGGGTGAACAGCGTCATCTGGGAGACCAGCGCGGAGAACGAGGCGAGCATGCCGAGCCCGCCGATCACGATGCCGGGAACGGTCACCCACTTCGGCAGCCCGCTAGCCAGCGCGCCGGCGGCGATCATCGTGCCGAGCGCGGCGACGTGGATCGGGCCGCCGGTCCAGAAGGACAGCTGGTAGAGAAGTTGCGCGGACACGGCGTTGGTGGCGAGGTCCGTGCCCATGGCGACGTTGCCGGCGGCGCTGAACAGCAGCGTCGCGGCCGCGGTGACGCCGCCGGCGAGCACGAGCTCGGCGTTGGCGCCCCGGCGGCGCAGGTACCCGGCGAACGTGGCGGCGAACCACAGGAGGGCGATCCCGGCGAGGATCTGGAGCCCGGCGCCCTTCTCCAAAGTGGACGCCGACGCCTCGATGGACCTGCGGACGGTCTCCATGTCGTCGGTCGGTCTGGGGAACGCCACGTCGGACGCGCCGGGCACGAACGTTCCCGCCAACCAGAGGAGGACGAACACCACTCCGGTCAGCACCCCCAGCTCCCTGCGGGCGGGTTGCGTGGCAGTCATCGGAACTCCCTTTCAGCGACATGACCGTGGCCGGTCTCAGCCTGGCACCACGGCCTGACGACCGCCTCAACCCGCGGGAGGCTTCGGGGATACCGCCTCCGGCGTACCGCGGGGGTCCATGGGAGTAGGGAGCTAACGCCGCACGACGACGCGGCGGTCGGCGAGTGGGGCGTGGAGGGCGATCACCGCGTGCGGACCGTCGCCTATGGACACACCCGCGCAGCTGTAGCCGCCGTCGGGCGCGATGGAGACGCCCGGCGGTGGCGGCTTGGCGACGGTCCGGATCTCCACGTCGACGTGGTCCGGGTACTCGCCGAGCAGCCGGGCCTCGTCGCGCGAGCACGCCATGTCCACCACCGGGACGAACAGCGTCCCGCCGGTGCGGTCGGTGCGGAACGTGCCGGGGCGGCCGTGCCCGCCCGCGTCGACGCGCTCGGCCGGCACCTTCGGATACGCCTCCGGCGCATCCGCCCCGCCGGCGGACTGGGGCGCCCAGCGCAGCGTGGTGGTCGGGGCGGGGCCGTCGGCGGCCGCCGGGCGGGCGGGGGCGGCCGGGTCCGTGCCGCGCAGCAGCCAGGCGCCGAGCAGGACCGCCGCGACCGCCACCACGGCGGCGCCGACCGCCAGCCGGCGGCGGGTCATTCCGCCCAGCCGGGGCGGACGAGGCCGGACTCGTAGGCAAGGACCACCAGCTGCGCGCGGTCGCGGACGGCGAGCTTGATCATGGCGCGGGAGACGTGCGTCTTCGCCGTCGCCGGGCTGACCACCAGGCGGGCGGCTATCTCGTCGTTCGTCAGGCCCTCGCCCACCAGGGAGACGACCTCGCGCTCGCGTTCGGTCAGTACGTCCAAAGTGGACGACTCGGGGGCCTTCTTCGCGCGGGTGGCGAACTCGCCGATCAGGCGGCGGGTCACGCCCGGCGAGAGGAGCGCGTCGCCGCCGGCCACCACGTGGACCGCGCGCACCAGCTCGACCGGCTCGGTGTCCTTCACCAGGAACCCCGACGCCCCGACGCGGATCGCCTCGAAGACGTACTCGTCCTCCTCGAACGTCGTCAGTATCAGGATGTGCACATCGGACAGCGACGGGTCCGACGAGATCGTCCGGGTCGCCTCCAGGCCGTCCAGGCCCGGCATCCGGATGTCCATCAGCATCACGTCCGGCCGGTGCTCGCGCGCCGCCGCGATCGCGTCGTTGCCGTCGGCCGCCTCGCCGACCACCTCGACGTCCGCCTGCGCGTTCAGCAGCGCGCGGAACCCCGCCCGCACCAACGCCTGGTCGTCGGCCAGCACGACTCGGATCACGCCATCTCCCCCTCGGTCTTGCGCCCGGAACCACGCGTCGGCAGCGCCGCCGCCACCCGGAAGCCACCGCCGGGCCGCGGCCCGGCCGTCAGTGTGCCGCCCAGCGCCTCGGTCCGCTGCCGCATCCCGGTCAGCCCGGCGCCCGACCCCATCGTGTTGGTCGACCCGCCGCCGCGGCCATTGTCGTCGACCTGGATCCGCAGCTCCTCGGGCAGGTAGCTCAGCACGACCGTGGCCTGCGTCGGGCCCGCGTGCCGGTAGGTGTTGGTGAGCGACTCCTGCACGATCCGCAGCGCCGCCGCGTCGACCCCGCTCGGCAGCGGCCGCTCCTCGCCCTCGACGTCGAGGTTCACCGGCAGCCCGGCCTCGCGCATCCGCTCCAGCAGCCGGTCGAGCTGGCCCAGGCTCGCGACCGGCTGGCGGGGCGCGTCGCCGTTGCCGTCGACGTCGCGGAGCACGCCGAGGATGTTGCGCAGCTCGACCAGCACCTCCTTCGACGACTGCTTGATCGCCGACAGCGCCTGGCGGGCCTGCTCGGGCTGCTCGTCGATGAGGTGCAGCGCCACCCCGGACTGGACGTTGATCAGCGACACGTGGTGGGCGAGCACGTCGTGCACCTCGCGCGCGATGCGCAGCCGCTCCTCGCTCGCCTGCCGCTTGGTGACCTCGGCCTGCGCCGCCTCGGCCTGCGCCGCCCGCTCGTTGCGGGCCTTCACGATCTCCGCGATCACCAGGACCAGCGTGAGCCACGCGGCGGCGAACAGCCCCTGCGCGATGCCGAGGGTGTACTTGGCGGAGACGATGTCCATCACGACGAGGATCACCGCGACGCCCCACACCGAGCTCAGCCACGCGAGCAGCCGGGGCCCGTGCAGCACCGCGTTGAACACCGCCACCACCACGCTCAGGTACACCGGCCCGAAGACGGGGAACCGCAGCAGCAGGTAGGCGACGGTCACGACGACGACCGCGGCCAGCGTCGACAGCGGGTGGCTGCGCCTGCGCAGCAGGCAGAGCGGGCCGAGCAGGGTGAGCAGCACGGTGAGCGCGTCGAGGTGGCCGGTCTGGTCCTGGAAGTACGCGGCCGGGAAGGTCGCGCCCACCTGGACGATCGCGAGCGGGATCACGACCGCGTACGGCGGAAGTGTCGCCAGGAGCATCGGGCCCCTGGGCACGCGTGGTGCTGCCATGAGACGAACGGTAGATGACCCCACCTCGGGCCGGCAGCCAACGGGGCTCGAAATACTCCCCGGGGCGCAGGCGCGGCCTCCCGGGTCCGCCGTGCACGGTAGGCCGGTTCACCTCGCCTGTGCGACGACGAAACCCCCTGCTGAGGCGCACATTGGTCACCATGAACGAGAACCGGGAGTCGAAGTCCGTGACCCCCGCCCTGCGCGCCTCCGACGCCGAGCGGGAGCACGTCGCGAAGCTGGTCAGCGAGGCCGCCGGGGAGGGTCGGCTGACCCTCGCCGAGGCGGAGGAGCGGCTGGAGCAGATCTACGTCGTCAAGTACCGCGGTGAGCTGGAGAGGTTCACCGCCGACCTGCCCGCCGGGCGCGCCGCCGCGGCTGCCGGGCCACGGGCCTCGCTCGCCACGCGGGCCGCCGCGATGCCGAGCAGGCTGCGGGTGCACGCGGTCGTCGCCGTCGTGCTGTCGCTGTTCCTGATCATGCGGTTCGTCGCGTCCGGCGCCGAGTTCTTCTGGCCCGCCGGCCCGATGTTCCTGCTGTGGGGCAGCCTCGCCGTGCACGCATCGGTCGTGGCCCGCTCGAGCCGGGCCGGAGATCGATGGGTTCGTCAGCGCAGGACGCCACCATGGACGGGCAACGACGGCAGCGAGGGGCGGACATGAGCACGTTGACGAGCATCCGGATCAAGCCACTGCACGGAACGGTCCGCAACGTCTGGCAGATCCTGCACATCATGAGCGCGGTCGGCTGGCTCGGCATCCTGCTGAGCACGCTCGCGCTGTGCATGACGGGTCTCTTCACCACCAGCCAGGCCAGGGCCCACACGGCCTACGACGCCGCGGTGCTGATCGCCGACACGTTCTTCGCGCCGGCCACGCTGCTCACGCTGCTCAGCGGGCTCGTGCTCGCACTGGGCACCAAGTGGGGGCTGTTCCGCTTCTACTGGGTGGTCGTGAAGCTGGTGATCGGCCTCGCGCTGGTGGTCGCCGGCACGATGACGCTCGGCTCGACCATCGCCGAGAGCGCGGCCGCCGCCGGGTCCTGGCCGATGGAGTACGGCGCCAAGATCGGCCCGGTCGGCATGATCGCGGTCCTCGCCGCGCTGACCCTCGTCGCGCTCGTGCTGTCGGTGGCGAAGCCGTGGGGCCGGATCAAGAGCCGCACGCAAACCGCTCGAGCCCGGGAGTCGGCATGACCAGCACGACAAAGGACGCCGCGCAGGACACCATCACCGGCCTGGCCGCCCGCGCCGTCGGCGTCACCAAGGCCTACGGCACCGGCGCCACCGCGGTCACCGCGCTGGACGACATCTCCGCCGACATCCGGCGCGGCCAGTTCACCGCGATCATGGGCCCCTCCGGATCCGGCAAGTCCACGCTCATGCACTGCCTCGCCGGTCTGGACACAGTGGACTCCGGCGAGGTGTGGATCGGTGAGGTGCAGCTGGGCGGGCTGAACGACCGCGGCCTCGCGGACCTGCGCCGCAACCGGGTCGGGTTCGTGTTCCAGCAGTTCAACCTGCTCCCCACGCTCACCGCCGAGGAGAACATCACGCTGCCGCTGGCGATCGCCGGGCGCAAGCCCGAGCAGGCGTGGTTCGACACGGTGGTCGAGGCGGTCGGCCTGGCCGACCGGCTCACCCACCGGCCGAGCGAGCTGTCCGGCGGCCAGCAGCAGCGGGTCGCGTGCGCGCGGGCGCTGCTGCCCAAGCCGGACGTGATCTTCGCCGACGAGCCCACCGGCAACCTGGACTCGCGCTCGGGCACCGAGATCCTGCGCTTCCTGCGCCGGTCGGTGCAGGAGTTCGGCCAGACGATCGTGATGGTCACCCACGACGCGAACGCGGCGGCCTACGCCGACCGGGTCGTGTTCCTGCTCGACGGCCGGCTGGTGCACGAGCTGAACGACCCGACCGCGGACGAGGTCCTCGACACGATGAAGGCACTGGACTCGTTGGGGTCCGAACCCGGGACGAGGTAGTCATGTTGAAGGCGACCCTGAAGGGTTTGCTGGCGAGGAAGCTGCGGCTGATGCTCGCCGGGCTCGCCGTGGTGCTCGGGGTCATGGCGGTCTCCGCCGCCGTGGTCACCACCACGACGATCGGCAACGGGTTCGACGCGATCTTCCAGACCACGACCTCGAACGTGGACGTGTCGGTCAGCGGTCGCTCCAATGTGGACTCCGAGGCCGGCGGGCGGGCGTTCACCCCGCCGGTGCCGGCCTCGCTCGTCGCCCGGCTGCGGGACGTGCCGGGGGCGGCGTCGGTGGTCGGCGAGGTGTCGACCGACGGCGCGCGGCCGGTCGGGCCGGACGGCAAGGTCATCAGCCTCACCGGGCCGCCGCGGCTGGGCCGGGCCTGGCCGGGCGAGACCGGGCTCGTCAAGCTCCGGGAGGGCCGCGGGCCGGCCGCGGCCGGCGAGGTGGCGATCAACGCGGGACTGGCCGAGCGGGGCGGGTTCACGGTCGGCGGCACGATCGACGTGCTCACCCTCCAACCGCGACAGTCCTTCAGGATCGTGGGCATCTACGGGTTCACGAACGGGCTGGGCACGCTGGGCGGCAGCACCGAGGTGGCGTTCACCGAGCCGGTGGCGCAGCGGCTGATGCTCGGCGAGACCGGGGTGTTCAGCTCGATCACGCTCACCGCCGACGCCGGGGTGTCCCCGGCCGACCTGAAGAAGGCGGTCGCCGACGTGGTCGGCGCGGACTACGTGGTCCGCACCGGCGACGAGCTCGCCCAGCAGACCGCCGCGGACGGCCTGGCGTTCCTGGACATCGTGCGGATCGTGCTGCTGGCGTTCTCCGGGCTGTCGCTGCTGGTCGGCATCTTCCTCATCCTCAACACGTTCTCGATCCTCATCGCACAGCGCACGGGTGAGCTGGCGCTGGTGGCCGCGCTCGGCGCGCGAAGGCGGCAGATCATCGGCTCGGTGCTGGTGGAGGCCCTGCTGGTGGGCATCGTCGCGTCCGCGGTCGGCGTCGGCCTCGGCATCGCGGTGTCGACCGGGCTGCAGGCGATCATGGAGGCGCAGAGCGGGGCGCAGTTCCCGGTCGGGCTCTCCGTCCCGGTGCCGCAGCTGCTGCTGGCGTTCGGGCTCGGCATCGTCGTCACGCTGATCGCGGCGCTCGTGCCGGCGTTCCGGGCGTCGCGGGTGCCGCCGGTGGCGGCGATGCGTGCCTCGGCCGCGGAGCAGCGCTCGCTGAAGCGGATCACGATCGTCGGCGCGGTGCCGGCGGTGCTCGGCGTCGGCGGGATCGTCACGGCCGTCGTCGGCGGCGGCCCGCTGCCCGTGCTGGCCGTGGGCATCGTGCTGGGCCTGGCCGGGGTGGCGCTGCTGACCCCGATCGCGAGCCGGACCCTGCTGCCGGCGGTCGGGCGGCTGCTGAGCTGGTCGATGCCGGGCAAGCTGGGCCGGCTGAACGCGGCCCGCAACCCGCGCCGGACCGCGATCACCGTGGCGACGCTGGTGGTCACGCTGGGCCTGGTCGGCGGCGTCGGCGTGGTGGCGGAGTCGCTGCGCGCGGACGTGTCGTCGGTGGTGTCCTCGGACCTCACCGCGGACCTGGTGATCTCCGGCGACGGGGTGAGCGCGCGGGCCGGCGGCCAGCAGGGCGGCCCGCCCACCGCCGCGGACGGGCGGATCATGCCGACGTTCTCCCCCGACGTGATCACCAAGGCGCGTGCCGTGCCCGGCGTCGCCGAGGCGACCGACCAGTTCACCGACACCGTGCAGGTCAACGGCACCCCCAGTCCGGCCAACGCCGGCGACCTCCCCGCGCTCACCGACGTGCTGGGGCTCAAGAAGGCAGCGGGCTCGCTGGGCACGCTCGCCGACGACGAGGTGGCGCTGGACACCGACACGCTGTCGACGCTGAAGCTGGCCGTCGGCGACTCCGTAAAGATCGCCACCCAGCGCGGCGGGACCAAGTCCTACCGGATCGTCGGCAGCTACGAGCCGAACTTCCTGCTGCGCGGCCCGGTCCTGTCCCCGGCCGCGGCGTCGCGGACGTTCGTGTCGGCCATGCCGGCGGTCGGCTACGTGCTGATGGCGCCGGGCGCGGACCGGGCGGCGGTCCGGCAGGCGGTGACCGACCTCGTGGCGGACAACCCCGAGGTCACGGTGGCCGACCAGACCCAGCTGGCGTCGGACGCGTCGAGCCGGGTCGACATCGCCGAGACGATGCTCTATGTCCTGCTGGGACTGTCCGTGGTGATCGGCATCCTGGGCATCATCAACACGATGGCACTGTCCATCTTGGAGCGGACGCGTGAGCTGGGCCTGCTGCGGGCCATCGGCATGCGGCGCTCGCACATGGTGCACATGGTCGTGGCGGAGTCCCTCGTGATGTCGGTGTTCGGCGGGCTGCTGGGCCTGGCCTTCGGCGGCCTGGCCGGCGCGGCGTTCGTGTCGGTGGCCGACCTCGCGGTGCTGGCCGTGCCGTGGACGTCGCTGGCGGTGTTCCTGGGGCTGGCCGTGGTGGCCGGGCTGGTCGCGGCCCTGGCGCCGTCCGCCAGGGCCGCGCGGGTGAACGTGCTGTCGGCCATTGCCTACGAGTGAGCCTCCGAGTGAGCCGTCACGGGTGTCACGGGTCGATCACCGGCTTGTAGGCCGCGACGATGTCGGACGTGGACGAGGTGACGTACACGTCCGACGGCGGGCCGAGGTCGGCGACGTAGTACTCGTAGTTCAGGACGTTGGGGCAGCTGGCGCCGCCGATCTGCACGCTGGTGTTGGCCACGAGCCGGCCGGTGCGCACCTCGTAGACGCGCACGGGGATCTTCCGCTTGTGGAACGTGACGCTGATGGGGAAGCCGAGCGAGGTGCCCGACTGCGGCTCGTAGGGGCAGGTCTGCACCCCGTCGCCCAGCACGCTCTCGCCGGCGCAGATCACCAGCACCGCGTCGGCGGCGTCCTTGGCGCGCCACGGCGCGGGCAGGCTGCGGCGCTGGAAGTCCTGGCCGTAGATCAGGGCGCGGTGCGGCCCGCGGCCCCGGTAGGGCTTGGCCGCGCTGTAGGGCCCCGTCTTGTCGCAGTAGTGCGGCAGCGTGTCGGGCGCCGTCGTGGCGAGCCGGGCACGCACGTCGGCCAGCTCGATCGCCTGGGTGGCCAGCACGACGCCCTTCTTGGCGCGGGCCAGGAGGGCGTGCCGGGGGTACTCGGTGACCAGCTGCTGGTAGCGCGGGCGGGCCTGCGCCGGGTTCTTCTTCGCCATGAAGGCGTCGGCGCATCCGACGATCGCGGCGGGCGCGACCCGCGGCAGGACCTCCGCGGCCCGGTCCAGCTCGGCGCCGCGGGGCTTGTGCCCGGCGATCCAGTCGGTGATCTCGGCGGTGACACAGGGGTCCTCGACCGGCAGGCCGGCGAGGAAGTCGTCCAGCACGCCGCCGGCGTCGGTCCCGCGGCCGGGGAGCTCGCGGCGGACCTTCGCCAGGAGGGTGAAGCCGTCGGTCAGCGCGCCGGTGTCGGCGGCGAGGCCCGTGTGCAGGTCGGCGGCGGCCTGGTCGAGCAGCAGGTCCCCGCGGTACCCGGTCGCGCCCGCCCACCGCGCCGCCCGGTGGTCCTGGTACCTCTCCAGGGTCCGCACGGCCAGCAGCCGGTCGTCCTTGGCCTGCCGGCGCGCACGCACCACGAGCGCGCACGCGTCGGCGCCGTCCTTCGCCCTGTCGACCAGCGGCGCGTCGGCCAGCCGGTGCCCCGGCCCCAGTCCGTCCACCATGGACAGAACCCGCTCGCACTCGCCCGCGCGGTGGGCCTCCTCGGCGGCATTCTCGACGCGTGCGGCGTCGACCCGCACCACCACGAACGTCGCCAGCACCGGAACCGCCACCGCGGCCGCGACGAGCCGCTGCCCGCGTACCCCGCTGGGCCGGGCCCGCGACCGGCTCGCGAGAGAGAACCCGTGCACGACGAGCGCCGCCCACCAGGCGAACACCACACCCTGGAACCAGCCGGCGCCGTCGGCCGAGGCGAGGACGACGAGCAGCGCCGCGGACACCAGCACGGAGACCACGGCGAGGCCACGCCGCCCCAGCAGCACATACCCGATGCCGAGCAAGGACGCGTTCCCGAGCGCGACGGCGAACGGGTCGCGCGGCCCGACCCGGGACGCCCCGTAGGCACCGGGCTCGCCGGGCTCCTGCGGAGCGAGGTCGGGGGGTTCGGGCATCAGATCCATCGTGGTCCTTCACTCGGGAACCTGGTCGAGACAAGCAGGTCCTCATTGTTGTGGACCGGCACCGGGAGGGGTCCCCGATCGACAACTTGTTGCCACGACGGGAACGGCCGCCCTCCCCCGCGAGGGGGAGAGCGGCCGTCCGGACCCGAGGGGTCAGGCTGCCTCGCCGGGCCAGAGGTACTGGTTGAGGCCCGACACGATCTCCATGTAGGCCAGCAGGCTCGCCACGTCGTGCTCGCCCAGGCCGCGGTTCATCGCGGCGGTCAGCCAGTCGTGGCTCGCGGCCGTGGTCGGCATCGGGACGCCCAGGCGCTGGGTCTCGGTGAGCACCAGGCCCAGGTCCTTGCGCATCAGCTTCAGGCGGAAGTCCGGCTTCTCGAACGCCCGCCGCGCCATCACGCCGGCCTTGAACTTCATCATCGGGCTGCTGTAGCCACCGGCCGCGATCAGCTTGATCAGCGCCTTGCGGTCCAGGCCCGCGCGCTCGCCGAACACGATCGCCTCGGCCAGCGCCTGCATCTGGACGCCCATCAGCAGGTTCAGCGCGAGCTTGGCCGTCGCGCCCATGCCGCCGGGTCCCAGGTGGACGATCTCCTTGGCCAGCGGCTCGAGGACCGGCGAGAGCGCCTCGACGTCCTCCGCGGCGCCGCCGATCATGAAGCGGAGCTCGCCGTCCTTGGCGTGCTGGGCGTTGCCGAGCACGCACGCGTCCAGGCCGCGGTGGCCGGACTCGGCGAGCCGGGCCTGCAGCGAGGTCGCGAACTCCGGTGCCACCGTGGACATGTCCGCCACGATCGCGCCCTTCGGCAGCCCCTCGACCGCGCCGTCGGGGCCGAACAGCAGCGCCTCGACGACCTCGCTGGTGGCCAGCGACAGGAACACGACGTCGGCCCCGGAGGCCGCGGCCGCCGGGGTGTCGGCGAGCACCGCGCCCTCCGCGGCCAGCGCCTCGCCCCGCGACCGGGTCCGGTTGTAGACCGTCACGTTCGCGCCCGACGCGAGCAGGCGCGACACCATGCCGCCACCCATCGCGCCCAGGCCGATGAAGGCGATCTTGTGCGCCATCAGCTCGCCTTGGCTTCGGGGATCGCGACACCCGCGGGCGGGGCGGCGCCGGCCGGCGGGGCGGGCTCCTCGACGATCCCGAGCTCGAACAGGATCCGCGGGAAGTCGTCGCTGATCCACGACTCGACGACCTTGCCGTCCCGCACCCGGTGCAGGTCGACGCCCTCGACGACGAACGAGCGGCCGGTGGGCGGCATCCACATCAGCGGCCCGGTGTGCGTGCCGGTGGTGCGGAACCGCAGGCCCACCAGCTCACCGGAGGCGAACATGTCCTGGATGCCACAGGTGAAGTCCGGGAACGCGCGCTTCCAGAACTCGACCGCCATCTTGAAGGCGGCCGGGCCCTTCGGCAGCGCGAGCCCGGCGGTGTGCACCTCGTAGTCGGCCGAGAAGACGTCGTCGATGAATCCGAGGTTCCCCTTGTTCAGCCCTTCTTCGGTCGCGAAACGGACCAGTTCGATGTTCTCTTCGGACATCTGCGACCTCCGCGCGCTTTATCTGACGAGTACACAGTCCAGCCCACGGTTTCACCCGGCGATCCCGGCGTCTTCCCACGAATGTCCCAGCGGTGCGATGAACTGTTCCCGGACCACCCGGGAACAAGACACGGATTCCTTGTAGCCGGTGACCGGGACAAATTACGCTCCGAAGTGACCTGAATTGTATGTGACGGAGGCGGAGATGCAGACGACCCAGGTTTACGCCGTCAACCGGGAACAGGCCAACTGCTTGGAAGTCCGCGCGACGGAGCTGCCGGCACCCCCGGCAGGGCACGCGCGGGTCCGGGTCGAGGCGGCCGGCGTCTCCTACGGCGACCTGCTGTTCCAGCGTGGCGTGATCCCCGGTGGCCCCAAGCCACCATTCGTTCCCGGCTGCGACATCGTCGGCGTGGTCGAGTCGGTCGGCGACGGCGTGACGACCCTGCGACCGGGCGACCGGGTGGCGGCGCTCGTCGTGTCGGGCGGCTACACGACCGGTATCACCCTGCCGGCCGAGCGGCTGGTGCCGGTGCCCGAGGGCGTCGACCCGGCCGCCGTGGCCGCGGTGGCGCTCAACTACTTCATCGCCTACCAGATGCTGCACCGGGTCGCGAAGGTCCGGTCCGGCCAGCGCATCCTCGTGCACGGCGCGTCCGGCGGCGTCGGCCTCGCGTTCCTGCAGCTGGCCGAGCACATCGGGGGCGTCACGGTGTTCGGCACCGCGTCCGCGGCCAACCTCGACGTCGTCCGCCGGCACGGCGCGATCGCCATCGACTACAACAACCAGGACTTCGCCAACGTCGTGCGTGCCACCGTCGACCCGGCCGGCGAGATCAACGCGGCCACCGCGTATGACGAGTACGGCACCGTCGACGCCGCGTTCGACCCGATCGGCGGCCCGCACTTCTGGCGCTCCTACAGCGTGCTGCGCAAGGGCGGCGGCCGGCTCGTCGCCTACGGCCAGAGCGAGGCGCTGCGCGGCGGCAAGCGGAACATGGCGATCGGCGCGCTGGGCTTCCTCGGCGGCATCATCCTGCCGAACCTGAAGCCGGACGGGCGCCGGACCGGCTTCTACAACGCGTGGGCGCTGGAGAAGAAGCAGCCGCAGGCCTACCGCGAGGACCTCGCCCAGGTGCTGGACCTGCTGTCCGCGGACAAGATCGCGCCCCGCTCGACCACGACGCTCCCGCTGACCGAGGCCACGGAGGCCTTCGCCCAGCTCGAGCGCGGGGTCACCGGAAAGCTCGTGCTGACCAGCACGGAATAACGACGGCCCGGAAAGCCGGCCCGGTCACCTGATCGGGCCGGCTTTTTCGTGCCCGGCTCGAATTTCGCTCGAACCGGGCCCCCTGCCCAGCGAGCCGGGACATCCGACTCATGACCCGGGGACGCGGCGCACCGCATCCTCGATGGGACGAAAACCATCCGAAATGTGCCGCTCGACCATATGGCGAGACCATGCCGCGAGCGCTGTCGAAGCTGGAGACAAGCGTGCACCGATCATTGATTGTCGCTCGAATGATGCCTGACTCACAGGAGAAGGTCGCCCAGATCTGGGCGGAGTCCGACGCGACGGAGCTGCCCCGCATCGCCGGGGTCGAGCACCGTTCCCTGTGGACACTCGGTGACGTCTACATCCAGCTCCTGGAGACGGCCGACCCCGGCCAGGAGACCATCAACCGGATCAAGGGCCACCCCGAGTTCGTGAACATCTCCGACCGGCTCAGCGCCTTCATCTCGCCCTACCTGTCGACCTGGCGTTCGCCGAAGGATGCCCAGGCTCAGTGCTTCTACACCTACGAGAAATAAGGAGCCCGCGAAAATGGCGAACGTGTCGTTCGACGACATCGAGTCGATCCTGGTGAAGAAGGTCGGCCTGGCCCCGCAGACGCTGGCCGACACCCCGGAGAACTCGCTGGAGGACCTGGGCCTCGACTCGCTGGCCGTGCTCGAGCTCCAGATCGTGATCACCAAGCAGTACGGGGTGGAGATCCCCGACGAGTCCGGCGCGCTCAACGTCGGCGAGATCGTCGAGCTCATCAACAAGGCCGCCGAGCAGGCAGCGTAAAGGGGAACCGACATGGCTGGGCACACCGACAACCAGATCCGCATCGAGGCGCCGTTCCAGCTCGTCTGGGACATCACGAACGACGTGCCGAACTGGCCGAACCTGTTCACCGAGTACGCCGCCACCGAGGTGGTGAGCGAGGAGGGCGACACGATCACCTTCCGGCTCACCATGTACCCGGACGACAACGGCGTCTCCTGGAGCTGGGTCAGCGAGCGCACCCGCTACCTCGACGAGAAGCGCACGCACTCGCACCGCATCGAGACCGGGCCGTTCGAGTACATGAACCTCGACTGGTACTACGAGGAGGTCGAGGGCGGCATCATCCTGCGCTGGGTGCAGGACTTCCACATGAAGGACACCGCACCGGTGGACGACGAGTGGATGGTCAACAACATCAACAAGAACTCCAAGGTCCAGCTGCAGATCATCAAGGACAAGATCGAGAAGGCGTACCACTCGCGCCGGGCCTCGGAGAACAAGACCGTCTCGATCCACGACTGCCCGCAGGACCACCGCCGCGGCGGCACGATCCAGACCCTGCTCTCCCCGCGCACGGTCGGCTCCACCTCGGGCTTCATGGGCGGCGCCACGTTGGCGCCCGGCGAGGCCATCGCCGAGCACTACCACCCCTACAGCGAGGAGTTCGTCTTCTGCATCCGCGGTGAGCTCGAGGCCGACGTCGACGACAAGGTCGTCCCCGTCCCCGCCGGCACCGCGATCCTCGTGCCCAAGGAGACCCGCCACCGGCTGCGCAACGTCGGCACCGAGGAGGTCTTCGCGGTCTTCCACCTCGGCCCGCTGGCGCCGCGCCCCGAGCTCGGCCACGTGGACACCGAGACCCGCGAGGAGGCCGCCGCGGTGACCGCGAAGATCCTGGCCGCCCGGGAGAAGCAGTCATGAGCCCAGACCATGGGTTACGGCGAGTGGTCGTCACCGGGGTCGGCGTTGTCGCCCCCGGTGGCGTCACCCGGGACCAGTTCTGGTCCACCCTGACCGCCGGCCGCACGGCGACCAGGAAGATCTCGTTCTTCGACGCCACCAAGTTCCGCTCCAAAGTGGCCGCCGAGGCCGACTTCGACCCGGTCGCCGCGGGCCTGTCCGCCCAGGAGATCCGGCGCGCGGACCGCTACGTCCAGTTCGGGCTCGCGTGCGCCGCCGAGGCGCTCGCCGACTCCGGCCTGGAGCTCGACGAGCAGACGCTGGACAACACCGGCGTCGTCATGGGCTCGGCGGTCGGCGGCACGATGGCGCTGGAGGACGACTACGTCGCGGTCAGCAACTCCGGCGAGCACTGGCTGGTGGACCACACCTACGGCGGCCCGTTCCTCTACCAGGCGCTGGTCCCCTCCAGCCTGGCCGCGGACATCGCGCACCGGTACGGCACGCACGGCCCGGCGCAGGTGATCTCCACCGGCTGCACGTCCGGCATCGACGCCATCGGCTATGCGTGGCACCTCGTGCAGGACGGCGAGGCCGACGTGATCATCACGGGGGCGTCGGACAGCCCGATCTCCCCGGTGACGGTCTCCTCGTTCGACGCGATCAAGGCGACCACGCCGGAGAACGACGACCCGGAGCACGCCTCCCGCCCGTTCGACGCGACCCGCAAGGGCTTCGTCATGGGTGAGGGCGGCGCGGTGCTGATCCTCGAGGAGCTCGGCCACGCGCTGCGCCGCGGCGCGAAGATCTACTGCGAGGTCACCGGGTACGCCAGCCGCTCCAACGGGTTCCACATGACCGGGCTGCGTCCGGACGGGCTGGAGATGTCCGAGGCGATCCGGGTGTCGCTGGACCAGGGCCGGACCGACCCGACGGACGTCGGCTACATCTGCGCGCACGGCTCGGGCACCAAGCAGAACGACCGGCACGAGACGGCGGCGTTCAAGCGGGCGCTCGGGCAGCACGCGTACAAGACGCCGGTCAGCTCGATCAAGTCGATGATCGGCCACTCGCTGGGCGCGATCGGCGCGATCGAGATGGCCGCGTGCGCGCTGACGATCGACACGAACACGATCGCGCCCACCGCCAACTGGTCCGCGCGGGACCCGGAGTGCGACCTGGACTACACGCCGAACACCGCCCGCGAGGCGAAGGTCGACGTGGCGCTCTCGGTCGGCAGCGGGTTCGGCGGGTTCCAGTCGGCGATGGTGTTCAGCCGGCTGAAGGAGGCCTCATGACACGGGCTCGCGCGGTGGTCACCGGTATGGGGGTGGTCGCGCCGTCCGGGATCGGTGCCGACGCGCACTGGAAGTCCATTCTGGACGGTACGACGCGGCTCGGCCGGATCTCCCGGTTCGACCCGTCGTCCTACCCGGTCACCCTCGCCGGCGAGGTGCCCGAGTTCAATGTGGACGACTACATCACCGCCCGGCTGAAGGTGGCCACCGACCGGTGGACCTGGCACGGCTTCGCGGCCACCCAGGAGGCACTGACCGACTCCGGCATCGACCTGTCCACGATGGACCCGTACGACACCGCGGTGGCGCTCGCGTCCTCCTCCGGTGGCAACGAGTTCGGCCAGGGCGAGCTGCAGGCGCTGTGGTGCGAGCCGGACGGCCAGGTGAGCGTCTACCAGTCGATCGCCTGGTTCTACGCGGCGAGCGTCGGGCAGATCTCGATCCTGCACCAGATGAAGGGCCAGTGCAGCGTGCTGGTCGCGGAGAGCGCGGGCGGGCTGGACAGCTTCGCGCAGGCCACCCGGACCATCCGGCGCGGCACCAAGGTCGTGCTCGCCGGCGGCACCGAGGGCCCGCTCTCGCCGTACGCGCTGACCTGCCAGCTGTCCACCAAGCGGCTCTCGACCGGCACCGACCCGGAGACCGCGTACCTGCCGTTCGAGCCGGGCGCGGCCGGGTACGTGGCCGCCGAGGGCGGGGCCGTGCTGCTCGTCGAGGACCTCGACCACGCCCGCGAGCGGGGCGCGGACATCTACGGCGAGGTGCTCGGCTGGGGTGCCACGCACGACGGCCGGGCGACCCGCCCGGGCGACGGCGGCGACACCGGGCAGGTCGCGCGGGCCATGCGGGTGGCGCTGGAGCGGGCCGGGCGCGACGCGGCCGAGGTCGACGTCGTGTTCCCGGACGCGGTCGGCGTGCCCGAGGCCGACCGGGCCGAGGCCGACGCGATCCGCGCGGTGTTCGGCGACGAGGTGCCGGTGACCACGCAGAAGGGCCGCATCGGCCGGATGTACCAGGGCGGGGCGGCGGTCGACGTGGCCACCGCGCTGCAGGCGATGCGCTACGACATGCTGCCGGCCACCCACGGCATGACCGAGCCGGCACCGGGCTGCGAGCTCAACTTCGTCCGGACGCCGACGGCCCAGCGGACCTCGCTGGCGTTGATCAACGCACGGGGCTACGACGGGTACAACACCGCGCTCGTCGTCGGCCGGTACGAGGGGTAGGAGGCGACATGGCGGCAACATCAGCACAGACACCGGCGCGGGCGCGGATCGTGTTCCTGGTCCGGGTGCCCGAGGAGGACGTCGAGCGCTTCCTCACCGCGTACGAGCGGATCCGCTACCAGGTGGCCGGCGGGGTGGCCGGGCACGTCCTGGACCAGGTGTGCCAGTCCACGACGGACCCGGAGCAGTGGCTCATCACGAGCGAGTGGGAGTCGCTGGACCACTTCGTCGCCTGGGAGCAGAGCCCCGGGCACCGCGAGCTGGCCGGGCCGATGCGGGCGTGCATGACCGAGGCCAGGTCGATCAAGTTCGAGATCCGCGAAGAGACCAGCAAGACCACCGACCGGCTGGCCGGCTGACACAGGAGAAGAAATGGACACGACTCTCACCATCTTGAGTGTCTGGGTGCTTGCCGCGTCCGGCATCCAGCTCGGCACCTTGTGGATCATGAAGCTGTCGATCCTGCCGCTGCTCAACGGCCTGCCCTACGACCGGTACGTGAGCACCTGCCAGCGCATCGACATGCACGTGTTCCACCCGATCGCCGTGTGGAACGGGGTCATCGCGGCCGGGATCGGCGTGATCGCCGCGATCGCCACGCCCGGGGCCGGCACGGCTGCGCTGTTCGTCATCGGCTCGGTGGGCATGCTGATCGTCGGCCTGACGTCCGAGGGCGTCAACCGGCCGATCTGGCGCCAGGTCGAGAAGTGGAGCATCGACAACGTCGACGACGACCGGTGGGCGCAGAAGCGGCACACCTGGCACCTCGCCCACCAGGTGCGCACCTACGGCGCGATCCTCGCGGTGGTCGCCTACATCGCCGCGATCCTGACTGTCTAAACCAGACTCGAGGATCGCTGACAACCCAGACCGCGGTGCGGTCGAGAGATCCCCGTCCGGGCCTCCCGGGCGGGGATCATGTCTTACTGGACCACTTTGGACATGTGCCGTGTCCACCTCTCCCGGACACGGCTCCAAGCACCGGGAGGTGCCGTGCAGTTCTCTCCGACCGTGCGGCGGAAGGCACTGGCGTTAGCCGCCGGCCTGGCCGCGCTCACCATAGCCTCGTGCGGGGTCGCCTCGTCCGAGCCCGAGGCGGCCGCCGACCGCGGTCACCGCTCGAGCGACTGGCCGACCTGGCAGCTCGACACCGTCGGCTCGCGCTACAACGCGAACGAGCGGGAGATCACCCCGCGCAACGCGGGCGAGCTCGAGCTGAAGTACGCCTACACCTTCGGCAAGGTGCCCTACGCCCGGGTCGGCAGCCAGCCTGCCGTGTCCGGCGGGGTGCTCTACGTCGGCGGCCCGGACGGCAGGTTCGTGGCCCTCGACGCCAAGTCCGGCGAGACGAAGTGGACCTACGACGCCAACGCCCTCACCGGCCCGCTGCCCGGCGGCGCGCCGAACGGCATCCGCGACGGCGCCGCGGTGGCCGGCGACACCGTGTACTTCGGCGACTCGACCGGCCGGATCTTCGCGCTGGACAAGCGCACCGGCAAGCTGAAGTGGGCCAAGGAGGTCAGCACCCAGGACCTGTCCGCGATGACCAGCTCGCCGCTGGTCGTCGGCGACCGCCTGTTCGTCGGCGTGTCCACCTTGGAGGCCGGGCTCGCGGCGAACCACGACTACCCCTGCTGCCGCCACCGCGGCCAGGTCGTCGCGCTGGACACCGACACCGGCGACAAGATCTGGGAGTACTTCACGATGCGCCCGGCCGAGGAGGTCGGCACGTGGCCCAGCGGGGCGAAGAAGTACGCGCCCGCCGGCGCCAGCGTGTGGTCGAGCCCGGTCGCGGACCTCAGGAGCCGCACCGTCTTCGTGGGCACCGGGCAGAACACCACCGGGTCCGAGGGTGACATCAACAGCGTGATCGCGCTGTCCATGGACACCGGCAAGGTGCGCTGGAAGAACCGGATGACGTTCCCGGACACCTACACCACCGCCTGCGAGCAGCCCAACCCCGGCGACTACTGCCCCGGCCTCGGCACCACCGCACTCGACGCCGACTTCGGCGCGTCCGCCAACGTGATCACGGTCGACGGCCGGACGCTGGTGACGATCGGCCAGAAGAACGGCATGTTCTACGCGTTCGACGCGCGCAGCGGCCGGGTCGTGTGGCGCAACGAGCTCGCGCCCGGCCCGCACGGCGGGGTGGGCGTGCAGTGGGGCAGCGTGTTCGACGGCAGGTACCTGTACGCGGCGACGTGGTACGAGCAGCCCAGCACGCTCTACAAGATCGACGCGGCCACCGGGAAGATCGTGTGGGAGAAGGCGCACCCGGGCGACGGCTGCACCACCGGCGGCGCGGCGGCGTTCCAGGAGATGTGCATGCCGATCTTCACGCCCGCGCCGACCGGGTCCCCGGGCCTGGTCTACGAGGGCAGCGCGGACGGCAAGTTCCGCATCTTCTCCTCGCGGACCGGCGAGGTGCTGTTCACCTTCGACGCGATCCAGGACTTCCCCGGCGTCAACGGCGTGGCCGGCCGGGGCAGCGCGCTGTCCGGCAACGGCGGCGCGATCGTGGCGGACGGCATGGTCTACGTGATGGCCGGCTACTACCCGTTCTACCCGTCCGACAAGGGCACCGTGATGCTCGCCTTCGGTCTCAAGTAGACGGATCGGCGAAAGGACCGGCCCGGCGGCCGAAAGGCTGCCGGGCCGGTCCTTTCGTGCGTTCCTACGCGGCGGACTCCTCGGCCTTGTGGACCGTGATGGCCCGCGACGGGCAGGCGAACTCGGCCTCCGCCACGTCGGCCAGGAGGTCCGCGCCCGGGGCCGGGTCCAGCAGGACCACCACGCCCTCGTCGTCCTGGTCGAAGACCGTCGGGAGCGCGTCGGCGCACAGGCCGGCACCGCAGCAGCGGTCGCGGTCCACGCTCACCCGGTACCCGGCCGTCACCACTGCACCGGCAGCGCGAAGAGCCCGTAGACGAACATGTCCTCGCGGTAGCGCAGCTCCTCCACCGGCGTCGTCGCGCGCAGCGTGGGGAACTCCTTGAACAGCTCGCGCAGCACCACCCGGACCTCGACCCTGGCCAGGCTCTGGCCGGCGCACTGGTGCACGCCGTAGCCGAACGTCAGGTGCGGCGCGTTCGCGGCCGACGGGTCCACCGCGTGCGGGCAGCCGTACCGGGACTCGTCCCGGTTGGCCGAGGCCAGCGAGGACACGACCCAGTCGCCCTCGGCGATGTGCACGCCGTCGATGTCGATGTCGGCCACCGCGCGGCGGACGATGCCGTACTGGATGATCGCCTGCATCCGCAGGATCTCCTCCACCAGCGCGGCGGCCCGCTCGGTGTCGGGCAGGTCGTCGACGAGCGCCCGGTTGGCCAGCAGCGTGGCGGTGCCGAGGCCGATCATGTTCGCCGTCGTGTCGTGCCCGGCGATCAGCAGCAGCATCGCCTGGCCCACCACGATGTCGTGCGGCGCCGGCTTGCCGTCGATCTCGGCCCGGGCGAGGCGGCCGAGCAGGTCGTCGGCGCCGGCCTTGCGCTTCTCGGTGACCAGGTCGTCCAAATAGGAGTACAGCGCGCCGGTGGCCGCGTCGACCCGCTCGGGTGCCGCGCCGACCTCGCTGCGGATGCCGGCCTGCTCCTGGAAGAACGCGTGGTCGGCGTCCGGCACGCCCAGCAGGTCGCAGATCACCTTGGAGGGCACGGGAAAGTTCAGCGCCGGCACCAGGTCGGCCGGCGGGCCGGACTCGCGGATCTGCTCGAGGTAGCCCCGGGTGATCTCGGTGATCCGGGGTTCCATCGACCGGGCCCAGCGCGGGGTCATCTCGCGGATGATCAGCCGGCGCCACGGCGTGTGCTCCGGCGGGTCCATGGCCACCAGCGACTTCGGCAGCATCACCGACGGCTTGCGGCCCGCGGACAGGTTCGGCGGCGGCGCGTTGAACCGGTTGATCGACAGCCGGGGGTCGGCCAGCAGCGCGCGCACGTCGTTGTACCGGGTCACCAGCCAACCCTCGACGCCGTTCGGCCAGACGAACCGGGAGATCGGGGACTCCTTGCGCAGCAAGGTGTACTCCGGCGGCGGGTCGAACGGGTTGGTGCGCGCCCGCGGGAGCTGGGGCAAGGACATGGAGACCTCCAGACACATTTGCCTACCGTCAACAGTGCCAACCGCCGCTGACCGCGGACTTGAACCCGGTTCAAGGCACGCCTGAGGATCCGCCGCGAAATCCGACATTTCTCGCACGATAGGGAGGTTCCCGGAGTCGGCGTGATTGCGGACCCACGACGACGGGACCTGTCCCGGTGAGTCTTGAGACACCGCGAAACGAGAGGGAAACCATGAGCGAGATCGTCAGCGCGTGGGGTGACAACTCCAACGGCAACCTCGGCATCGGCAGCGAGGACGCCAGGAACACTCCCACCCCGATCGCCGGCCTGGAGGGCATTCGCACCGTCGAGGCGGGCAGTGGTCACGTCATCGCGGTGCTCGAGGACGGCACCGCCTTCGGCTGGGGCCGCAACGCGTTCGGCCAGGTCGGCAACGCCTCCACGGACAACGCCACCGCCCCGCAGCGGGTGAAGCTCGACGGCATCAAGCAGGTCGCCCCCGGCGGCGGGCACACCCTGTTCCTCCGCGAGGACGGCACGGTGTGGGGCTGCGGCGCGGGCTTCTTCGGCATGCTCGGCCCGAACAACATGCGCGTGCACCCGGTGCCCGTGCCGGTCGAGGCACCAGAGGGCATCGTCGCGCTCGTCTCCGGCGGCAGCCACGCGCTGGCCCTGCTCGAGGACGGCACCGTGTGGAGCTGGGGCCGTGACGACCGCGGGCAGCTCGGCGACGGCGACGAGGCCGGCACCCGGCCCGGCCATCTCGTGCAGGCCCACGCCGGCGTCGAGTTCACCGTGCGCAACGTCCCCGCGCAGGTCAAGGGCCTCGCCGACGTCACGTTCATCGCGGTCGGCGGCGGGCACAGCCTCACCGTGCACGCCGACGGCACGCTGTCCGGCTGGGGCTTCAACGACTGCGGCCAGCTCGGCGACGGCACGACCGACAACACCGACCGGCCGGCCAAGCTCGCCGTCGAGGGCGTCCGCGAGGTCGCCGGCGCCTACCACCACACGCTGGTCCTGCTCGAGGACGGCACGGTGCAGGCCTTCGGGCTCAACGACTGCGGCCAGCTCGGCAACGGCGAGACCACGTCCACGACCGCCCCGGTCGAGGTCAAGGGCCTGCAGAACGTCAAGCAGATCGCCGCGACCGGCGGCGGTGGCGACACCAGCCCCGGCGGCTTCGGCCACAGCGTCGCCGTGCTCGAGGACGGCACCCTGTGGGCCTGGGGCTGCAACAACAGCGGTGAGCTGGGCCTGGGCAGCAACGAGGGCCAGATCGTGCCCGCGCAGGTGCCCGGCATCGCCGGCGTCCGCTACGTGACGGTCGGCGGCGACGTGCCGTTCGTCCGGGAGAACCCGGGTGGCGGCAGCGCCACGGCCATCCACGCGCAGGCCTGAGGAGCTGACGTGACCGACCAACCATCCATCGAGGACATCACCGCCGTCCAGGAGCTGATGTTCCCCTCGGCCGCGCAGTCCATCCGGGTCGTCGCCGAGCTCGGCATCGCCGACCTGCTCGTCGACGGGCCGCTGCCGATCGGTGAGCTCGCGGCCAAGGCCGGGGCCGCGGCGCGGCCGCTGTCCGGCGCGTTGCGGGTGCTCACCGTGGAGGGCGTGTTCGCCGAGCCGACGCCCGGCGTGTTCGCCAACACCACCCGCTCGCACCTGCTGCGCCAGGGCGTGCCGGACTCGCAGTTCGTCATGTCGGGCCTGGGCGCGTCGGACTGGCTGTGGGCCAGCTACGGCGCGCTCGGGCACAGCGTGCGCACCGGCGCGCCCGCGTTCCCCAAGGTGTACGACACGCACCTGTGGGCCTGGCTCGGCCAGCACCCGGAGCAGGCGCGGCAGTTCAACGACGCGATGAACGAGTTCTCCAACACCCTCGGCCCGCGGATCGTGGCCTCCTACACCGAGTTCGCGAAGGCGGGTGTCGTCGCCGACCTCGGCGGCGGGATCGGGACGTACCTGACCAACATCCTGCAGGCGTACCCGTCGGTGGAGCGGGGTGTGCTGGTGGACCAGCCGTCGGTGATCGAGCAGGCCAAGGCCCGCACGGACATCGCCCCGCTGGTCCGCGATGGCCGGCTGGGCTTCTTCCCCGGCGACTTCTTCGCCGACGTGCCCACCGGCATCGACCTGTACGTCACCAAGCAGATCACCCACTCGTGGAGCGACGAGAAGCTCGTGTCGCTGCTCAAGCGCTGCCGGGACGCCTCGCCGACGGCGGGCATCGCGGCCGCGGAGCTGGTGCAGACCAAGGACGCGCCGCGGTTCGTCCGGCACTTCGACGTGATGATGTACGTGACGATGGCGGGCTTCCTGCGCACCGCCGAGGAGTACGCCGAGCTGTTCGGCCAGGCCGGCTACGAGCTGACCCGCGTGGTGCCGACCGACACCGCGTTCTCGATCATCGAGGCAGTCCCCGCCGACTAGCAGGAGTGAGCGGGAGCGACGGTTAGCGGAGGAGCGGAGCGAACCATGAACACAGAGTCCGATGTCGCGGAGTGGGTCCGCCAGCGTGGCATCCCACTGTCCACAGCGGACCCGGCAGCACCCGCCGACAAGCTCGTCAAGCTCGGCGAGTGGGTCGGCGACGCGACCGTGGTGGGCATCGGCCCGTCGACCTACGGCGGGCACGAGCAGTTCACCATGACCCACCGGATCATCCGGCTGCTCGTGGAGGAGCACGGCTTCCGGGCCGTCGCCACCGAGGACGACTGGGACGTCGTGCTCGACCTCGACCGCTACGTGCGGACCGGGGAGGGCGACCTCGAGGCGCTGCTGAAGGGCGCCGGGGTGCCGTGGCGGGCGCGTGAGCTCGCCGACGCCGTCGAGTGGATCCGGGAGTACAACACGACCCACGACGAGCAGGTGCGCCTCGTCGGCGCCGGGGTCATCGACACCCGCGCGGCGGTCTACGAGGAGGTGACGCGGTACGTCGAGCGGGTGGCCCCCGACCGGCGTGCCGCGTTGCGCTCCCACTTCGACGTGATCGAGCCGCGGACCGAGCAGCCGGTGCCGCACTTCATCATGCAGGTCACCGACAAGGACGCGTGGGTCGAGCACGCCCGGTCCGCGCTGGCCCTGGTCGAGGCGCTGCCGCACGCGGAGGGCGACGGTGCCGACGCCAGGGAGCACGCGCTCGTCGTCCAGCACGTGCGGCAGATCGTCGCCTTCTACGAGCACTACGCCTACCACCTGGTCGACGACGGCTATCGTGACCTCAAGATGGCCGAGAACCTGCGCTGGTGGCACGAGCACACCGGCGACAAGATCGTCTACTGGTCCACCAACGCGCACAGCGTGCGGTCGGCCGAGCTGACGATCTCGGTCCCGCCGCGCGGCGTGCTCACGTTCCGGCCCACCGGCGACCACCTGCGCGAGTGGTTCGGCGACGGCTACTTCTCCCTCGGCGTCACGTTCGAGTCCGGAGACGTGAACTCCGGCTGGGGCCTGCCGCCGTTCGCCAGCCGCGCGATGCCGGTGCCCAAGCAGGCCCCGGAGTTCGTCGAGCGGCACTTCGCCAACAACGGCACCCCTCGGTACCTGCTGAGCCTGCGCCACAACGTGCCGGAAGCCGTGCGCGAGTGGCTGGCCACCCCGCTGGAGAAGGCGCGGGTCATCGGGTCCATCTGCGACCCCGGCCAGGACCCGGACGGTTACTGGATGACCGGCGGCTCGCTCGCCGGGTGGTACGACGCGCTCATCCACGTCAAGGAACTCACCCCCACGACCATCCTGTGAGGCCCGCGATGGACGTTTCGACCACCCCGGATCCCGCGGTGTTCGCGGCGCGGGCCGGCGAGTGGCTGGCCCGCAAGCCGGTGGAGAACAACCTGTTCCTGGTGCACGCGCTCGACCCGGCCGGCAACCCGCCCGGGGAGAAGGAGCCGGTGTTCGCGACCGTGACCGACGGCGGCGACGTCGTCGGCGCGGCGTGGGCCAAGGCGCCGTACCGGATGACGTTGTCCGGGATGCCCGACGAGGCCGCGCACGTGCTCGCCGAGCACCTGGTGAAGGCCGGCGAGTCGCTGCCCGGGGTGAACGGCCCGACCGCCGCGGCGGCCGGGTTCGCCCACCGTTGGGCCGAGCTGACCGGCCTGTCCACGCACGTCGAGCGCGAGCAGTGGATCATGGAGTGCCGGACCACGACGAGGCCGGACGCGCCGACCGGCCGGCCGCGCCTGGCCACCGAGGACGACCTGGACACGGTCGCCGAGTGGTTCACCGCCAGCATGCGCGACATCGGCCTGCCGCCCGAGGAGATCCAGAAGCGCAGCCAGCACATGGTCGGCGGGCAGATCGCCAACCAGCGGCTCATCGTGTGGGAGGCGCCGGACGGCTCGCGGGCGGCGGCGGCCGGCTGGAACCCGCCGCTCGCCGGCGTCGTCCGGCCCTCCGGCGTGTTCGTCTCGCCGGACCACCGCGACGGCGGCTACGCCCGGCTGGTGCTCGGCGAGGTGGTCGCGCGTGCCCTGGAGGACGGCGCCGACGCCTGCGTGTGCACGCTCGACCTGACCTACGTGCCGATGCGGTCGGTGGTCGAGAAGGTCGGCTTCACCAAGCTGATCGACGTCACCGAGTACCGGTTCGACTGAGAGGCAAGCGAATGAGTGTTCCCACCTACCCCGACCTCGCCGGCAAGGTCGCCGTGGTGACCGGCGGGTCGCGCGGCATCGGCGCCGTCACCTGCCGGTTCTTCGCGGCCAACGGGATGAAGGTCATGGTGAGCGGCCGCGACAAGGACGCCATCCAGTCCGTTGTGGACGGTATCCGGGGCGACGGCGGCACGGCCGTCGGCGCGGTCGCCGACGTCACCGACGCCGCCGCGGTGGCGGAGCTGCGTGAGGCCACCGAGCGCGAGCTGGGCCCGGCCGACGTGCTGGCCGCGTTCGCCGGCTTCGACCTCGGCCAGGGCGCCCTCGACGAGGTGACCGAGGACAACTGGCACGCGGTGCTCGACGGCAACCTGACCTCGACGTTCCTGACCGTGCAGGCGTTCCTGCCGGGCATGCAGGAACGCGCGGGCGGCTCGATCATCACGATGGCCTCGACCGCGGGCCGGGCCCCGGGCCGCTCGTCGATCCCCTACGCCACCGCGAAGGCGGCGGTGCTGATGTTCACCAAGCGGGTGGCGCTCGACGCGGGCCCGCACAACGTGCGGATCAACTCGATCGCACCGTCGGCCATCCTCACCGAGCGCCAGGAGCAGCGGATTCCCGCCGAGGTGCGCGAGCAGGTGGCCAAGCAGTTCCCGATCGCCCGCTGGGGCACGCCCGAGGACTGCGCGAACTCCGCGCTGTTCCTGGCATCGAATGCTTCGGGGTGGGTAACCGGCCAGACGATCGACGTGGCCGGCGGCCGCATCATGCTGTAGCTCCGCGTTACGTCTCTCGAGTTGTTCTCGAGTCGATGCCGAGTTCGCCGTGCCCCGAATTAGTACAATTTCGGTAAATCCTGCAGAGGAGCAAGGAAATGTCGAACTACCCCACCCTCCGCAACGCGACGGTGGCCGGCCTGATCGGGATCGTCCTCGGCATCGTGGTGCTGCGCCTCGCCGGCGTGAGTATGCCCGCGGTGCCGCCGGGCGCCGTGGTCTGCCTGGTCGCGGCCGCGTTCCTCGCCTTCGCCCCGTGGCGCTGGGTGCCGATCCTGGCCATCGTCGCCGCGCTGTTCGAGGCGGTCCCGGCCACCACCGGCCTCGGCAGCTTCATCGGTGACGGTGCTCTCGACGCGGCCGGCGCGATCATCCGTTTCGTCGGCATGGCCGTCGCGCTCATCGGCGGCATCCTGGCGACCATCGCCTCGTTCAAGCGTGCGAAGACCAACGCCTGAAATTTCTCGCACGAAAATGGCGCTCCCACCCCGGGAGCGCCATTTTCGTGTGCCGGTCAGCTGGCGCCGCTGTCCGGCATGGCCAGCCACCAGTCGCTCTGCCTGGCCCACTCGATGGTCTTGGCGAGCCCGTCCTCCAGGGTGGTGCCTGGCGACCAGCCGAGCAGCCGGCCGGCCTTGCTGTTGTCCGGGACGCGCCGCGCGAGGTCCTCGTAGGACTTGCCGAGCGCCTTGCCGGTGTCCACATCGGACAGCTCGACGTCCGGGCCGGCCAGCTTGGCGATGAGCCGGGCCGCGTCGCCGATCGTGGTCTCGACCATGCTGCCGATGTTGAACGCCTCGCCGTTGGCCACCGTGCTGTCCGCGGCCTTGATGGTGCCCTCGATCGCGTCCTCGATGAACGTGAAGCACCGGGTCTGCCGGCCCTCGTCGTACACCACGACCGGCTTCCCGTTGAGCGCGCGGTGGATCGAGCGGCTCACGACGAAGCCCGGGCGCTGGCGCGGGCCGTAGGCGTTGAAGTAGCGCACGATCGTGGCCTCGAGGCCGCGCTGGCGCACGAAGGCGAACGTGAGGTGCTCGGCGAGCGCCTTGCTGGAGGAGTAGGTCCACCGGTCGGCGGACGTCGCGCCCAGCACCCGGTCGCCGTCCTCGGCCCACGGCACCGCGGGGTTCTTGCCGAACACCTCGCTGGTGCTCGCCAGCACGACCTTGGCGCCGGCGGCCGCGGCGAGGTCGAGCACGTTGCGGGTGCCGGAGAAGTTGACGTCGATGACGTCCAGCGGCCGGGCCAGGTACTGGTCGACGCCGACGACGGCGGCCAGGTGGTAGACGACGTCGACGCCCTTCGTGATGGCCTTGGCCAGCGACGCGCGGTCCAGGACGTCGCCCGCCACGTACTCGGCGTGCTCGCGGGCCACGGTCTGGTAGGCGGGCGGCGGGGCGCCGTCGAAGATGACGACCTCGTCGCCCCGCGCGACCAGCCGCTCGACCAGGTGGCTGCCGATGAACCCGCAGCCACCCGTGATGACGACCCGGCGCCCCGTGTTCGTCGGTCCGCTCGCGAGCTCGCTCATCGGCCGACCCCCCGGTACGCGAAGCCCAGCTCCCGCAGGGCGGCGATCTTCTCCCGGGAGAAGTACGCGCGGCCGTCGAGGATGAGGCAGTCGTCGGCGACCGGCAGGTCACCGAAGTCGAGGTCGGCGAACTCCCGGTGCAGCGCGAAGATCGCGATGCAGTCGGCGCCGTGCACCGCGGTCCGCAGGTCGGTCTCGAGGCTTCGGCCGAACATTTCCTCCGCCTCCGCGACGTCGACCAGCGGGTCGTAGATCGTCACCTCGCCGCAGCCGCCCACGAGCGCGGTGACCGCGTCGAGCGTCGGCGTGGCCCGCAGGTCGCCGGTGTTGTTCTTGAACGCCAGGCCCAGCACGGCAACCTTCGACGCCGCCGGGTCCTTGCCCAGCTTGGTCAGCTCGTCGATCGCGAGCTGCGCGGTGTACTCGGGCATGCCCGCGTTCACCGCGCGGCCGGCCGGCGCGGTCAGGATCTCCAGGCCCCGCTCGCGGGCGGAGTGCCACACCATCCACGGGTCCTTGGTGAGGCAGGAGCCGCCGACACCGACGCTGGGCAGCAGGATGTTGACGTTGCCGTTGCCCTTGGGGATCGAGTTCGCGGCGCGGATGACGTCGAGCGCGTCCACCCCGTACAGGGCGGAGAACTTCGCGAGCTCGTTGCCCAGCGCGATGTTCAGGTCGATCCACCAGTTGTCGGCGAGCTTGACGATCTCCGCCGCCTCGAGCGTGTCCAGCGGGATCACGTCGACGTCGAGCGACGAGCGCCAGAACTCGGCGGCGTCCTCGGCGCTGTCCTGGTCCAGCCCGCCCGCGACGATCGGGAACGTGTTGAGCTCGTGCAGCGCGGTGCCCTCGGCGAGCCGCTCGGGGGTGAACGCGAGGCCGAAGTCCTCGCCCCCCACCAGGCCGCTGCGCTGCAGGAGCGGCAGGACGAAGTTGCGGGTGGAGCCGGGCGGCACGGTCGACTTGAGGACGAACAGCTGGCCGCGGCGGATGTGCCTGGACAGCTCCAGGCACGCGCTCTGCAGCTGCTCGTCGGCGAGCGAGCCGTCCTCGCGGACGGGCGTGCCGACGGTGATCAGGACGACGTCGGCCGCGCTCACCGCCGACGCGTCGGTGGTGGCGCGCAGCTTGCCGGCCGCGACACCGGACGCGACGAGCTCGGGGAGGCCTTTCTCGGCGAATCGGCAGAAGCCGTCATTGAGCTCCTCGATGAGCTTGGTGTTGGTGTCCACACCCACGACATCCAGGCCACGGTCGGCCAGCGTGGCGGCAATGCACGAGCCGACGTACCCCAGACCAATGACCGCGACCCGGAGGTCGTGGTCGCCGGAAATGAATCGCATATGTGCTCCTCAACAGGAAAAGCCACCCGCACTTCTCGGGATATCTGCGCACAATCGTCCATTTAGGTGATCCCCGCGTCGTGAGCCGACCATCCCGGCGGCGATGGGAATTCGTCCCGGTCGCGAGTCGTCCGCGACTTTCTCGAGAGCCGCTCGAGAGCGACTCGAGGGACCCCTCCGGGACCGGTCGCGGAAACCCGGTCGAATCGGACTTCGTCAGTGGCGCAGGGTTTAATGGCAGTGACGAACGGTGGCCGATACCAGGGTGGAGAGACGCATGAGCGACACGGCGGTGCGCGCGCCGGACAAGGCCGGCCGGCGGTTCCCGAAGATGCCGCCACCGGTGCGCAAGGCGGTGCTGGTCCTGCACGTGCTGTCGGCGGTCTCCTGGCTGGGGCTCACGATCGGCAACATGACGCTGTCGGTCACGGCGACGGCCACGACGAACCCGGCGGTGCAGGTGGGCCTGTTCCACGCGCTGGACGTGTTCGGCGAGGTCCTGATGATCCCGGTGGCGTGGACGGCGTTCGCCACGGGCCTGCTGGTCTCGCTGGGCACGCACTGGGGCCTGGTGCGGCACAAGTGGGTGCTGACGAAGTTCCTCATCACGTCGGTCACGGTGCTGCTCACGACGTTCCTGCTCACGCCGGGCTTCAAGGAGCTGGGCGACATCGCCGACCGCACGCCGCCGGGCCAGCTGGTCGACCAGGCGGTCGGCGACACGATGGGCCTGATCGCGCCCGGCATCGTGTCCGGCACGTGCTACCTCACCTGCCTGGTGCTGTCGATCTACAAGCCGTGGGGCCGCACCCGGTGGGGCAAGCGCGCCGGCAACCGCTGACGGGCAGGGAGGTGCCCCCGGCCGCCAAGGGGCCGGGGGCACCTCCGATGCTCAGGGGCAGGTGAGGGTGAACGTCCCCCATCCGGGTGCGCGGGACGCCGATGCTCGGGTCCGAGTAGTACGGCGAGTTCCGCGTCCCCTCGAAGTGCCCGACCCACTCGGCGGCCGTCGTGCCGCAGGCGGCCGGAACGACCACCGCCGCCGCGCAGGCCACCGCCAAGGCTCTGAACCTCGTCTGTCCTCCCGGGTTTCCGGCCCGCCGGGGCGCGGGCCGGGTACGGGTGGCCCGGGGCCGGGGCCGGCCCCGGGCCAACGGAGGGTCAGGCGGTGCGGGTCAGGACGAAGTGGCCGTACCAGTTGCCGGGGCTGCCGCAGCATCGCGAGGTCGTGTCGCCGCTGAACTGGGTCACCGTGCCGGTGCTGCCGCACGTCACGCTCGTCGAGCCGAACTCGGTGACGAGGAAGATGACGTCGTTGACGGTGTCGATCGACCGCCACCAGATGTTGCCGCCGGCGAGCTGGACGGCGCCGCTGAGGTAGTAGACGTTGTTGGGACCGCCCTGGGTCACCACGACGTCCAGGGCGCCGGGCATCGTGAACGAGGCGGTCACCGGGGTCTGGCCGCCACCGACGGTCTCGACGATCGTGCCGGTGAACTCGCCCACCCACTGGCCCGCCGTCGTGCCGCAGGCCGCTCCCGTCGAAGCCGGGGCGGCGGCCGGGGCCGCGGCCCCGATGCGGGTCGCCGTGAACGTGCCGGGAGTGGTCGAGCCGCCGTAGTGCTCGTCGGCGGTGCCGCTGAACGCGGTGACCCGGCCGTCCGCGCCGCAGGTGACGCTCGTCGAGGTGAACGCGACGCCGAGGATGTGCCCGAGGGCGATCTGGCGGACGCTGAGCCAGTCGATGTTGCCGGCGTTGAGCACGGTGTTCCCGCTCTGGCCGTAGCGACTCGTGCCGATCGTGGTCAGGACGTTGAACGCGCTGTCGATCTCCACGGTCAGCGCGGGCGACCCGTACTGGTTGGTTTTGGTCCCGCCGAACTGGCCCGTCCATTGGGCTGCCGTCGTGCCGCAGGCCGCCGGAGCGGCAGCGTCGGCGGTGGCGGTGGCCACTGCGGTGGCCGGTGCGACGACGGCCGCCGCAGTGGCCGCGAATGCCACGGCGAGCGCTCTGAACTTCATGTGTCCTCCCAGTTTCCCGGCCCGGCGGATGCGGGCCGCGCACGTGTGGGCGCCGGGCCAGCGAGGGCCGGGCGCCTCTGCGGTGGTGCTCAGGCCAGGGCCGGCAGCTGCCGGGCCACCTCCGCGGGGGACGGCATCGCCGCGATGTCGTCGGCTATCCGGCGGGCGGCGTCCCTGCGCTCGGTGTCGACGAGGAGGCTCTTGGCCGCGGTGGCGACGGCCTCCGCGCTGACCTCGTCCAGCAGCATCTTCTCGCCGGCGCCCGCGGCGCAGACCATGTCGGCGTTCAGCAGCTGGTCCGGGCCCGGCAGGTTCTGGATGAACAGCTGCGGCACCCCGGTGGCCATCGTCGCGAAGGTGGTGCCGTTGCCGCCGTGCTGGACCACCAGGTCCACGTGCGGCAGCAGCTCGGCCTGCGCCACCCACCGCTCGACCACGACGTTGTCCGGCACCACGCGGAACTCGTCGGCCAGCTTCGGCGTCGCCACGAGGATCTGCGCGTCCAAAGTAGACAGGCCGGCGATGACCTGACGCATCGTGTTGATCACCCGGCCGTCGGACTCGGTGCCCAGCGTCATGTAGACCAGCGGCCGCTCGTCGGTCCGCGACCGCACCCACGCGGGCAGCTCACCCGGCGGCGCGAACGGCACCGGCCGCAGCTCGACGCGCTTCGTCGGCCCGGCCAGGAAACCCGGGTCCTGCAGCGAGGCCGGGGTGATGTCCAGGTACGGGTGGCCGAGGTAGGTCGTGTGCACCTCGGGCAGCTCGACCCCGAGCTCGGCGCCGTACTCGCGCAGCACCACCTCGGACATCGCGATCAGCTGGTCGTCTGCCGGCCGCGCGCGCCCGGTCCCGTGGCACAGCACCGGCACCCCGGCGACCCGCGCGGCCAGGCCCGCACCCGGGTTGTACGCGCCGTGGATCACCAGGTCCACGGCACCGCCCGCGAGCACCGGCGCCAGGTCCTCGACGAAGTTCTGCGGCATCAGCCGGCAGAACCCCATCGAGATGGCCTCCATGGCCTCCTTGTTCGGCCGCGTGTCCTCGCTCGGCACCGGCACCCCGGCCGCGTGCGCGGCCTGCGCGACGACCTCCTCGGTCGACCGCCCGGCGGCGACGACCTCGAGCCCCAGCCCGGTCAGCATCTTGTGCCGGACCTCGCCCGTCGCGAACACCACCTGATGGCCCTCGTCGCGCGCGGCCAGCGCGAGCGGCAGCAACTGGAAGAAATGCCCGTAGGCGGAAAGGCTGGAGAAAAGTACGCGCATGGATTCATGCTAGGTCCGGAAATGTCCCCGGTATTGCGGGAACTGTTCCCGGGCCACGGGGAAAAACCCACCGGTCAATATGAGCAAACCGCTGTCATCGTTGACAACCGTGCTGCGAACCATCGACCAGTGGAGTGGTTGTCAGTGACTAACCCGATGACTAACGCGATGACTAACCCGATTCCGGGGAGCGTCGGTCGGGTCAGCCCGTGCCGGCTGGTCGACCTGCCCGAGCACAGCGACCCGCGGGGCAGGCTCACCGTGGTCCAGCCGGGCACGGGCATCGACTTCGAGATCCACCGCGCCTACTACATCCACCACATCCCGGACGGCGCCGAGCGCGGCGCGCACGGCCACCGCCGGCTCCGGCAGATCATCATCGCCGTCCACGGCAGCTTCGACGTCGTCGTCGACGACGGCTTCGCCCAGGACAAGTTCACCCTCGACAACCCCAGCCGCGGTCTCTACGTCGGCCCGATGGTCTGGCGGGACATGATCAACTTCTCGCCCGGCACGGTCGGCCTGTGGCTCGTCTCCGAGCCCTACGACGAGACCGAGTACTACCGCGACTACGAGACGTTCCTGCGCGACGCGAAGGCCCTCTCATGACCGTTCCGTTCCTGGATCTGACCGCGCCCTACACCGAGCTGAAGGCCGAGCTCGACGCCGCCACCCAGCGGGTGCTGGCCTCCGGGCGCTACCTGCTCGGCCCGGAGAACGAGGCGTTCGAGGCCGAGTTCGCGGCCTACTGCGGCGCCCGCGAGTGCGTGTCGGTCGGCTCCGGCCTCGACGCGATCGTGCTCGTGCTGCGCGCCCTCGGCATCGGCGCGGGCGACGAGGTGATCGTCCCGTCGCACACGTTCATCGCCACCTGGCTCGCGGTCGCGGCCACCGGCGCCACCCCGGTGCCGGTCGAGCCGGACCCGCTGACCTACAACGTCGACCCGGCCGCCCTCGAGGCCGCGGTCACCCCGCGCACCCGGGCGATCGTGCCGGTGCACCTCTACGGCCAGCCCGCCGACCTCGACGCCATCGGCGCGGTCGCGGCCCGGCACGGGCTCGCGGTCGTCGAGGACGCCGCCCAGGCCCACGGCGCCACCTACAAGGGCGAGCGGATCGGCGCCCGGCACGTGGCGGCGTTCTCCTTCTACCCCGGCAAGAACCTCGGCGCGCTCGGCGACGGCGGCGCGGTCGTCACCGGCGACGCCGACCTCGCCGCGAAGGTCCGGCTGCTGCGCAACTACGGGTCCACGGTGAAGTACCACCACGAGGTCAAGGGCACCAACTCGCGCCTCGACGAGCTGCAGGCCGCCCTGCTGCGGGCCAAGCTCGCCCACCTCGACGAGTGGAACGCGCGCCGGTCGGCGGTCGCCGGGCGCTACGCGAAGGAGCTGGCCGGGCTCGACGATCTCGTCCTGCCGGCCACCAGCGCGTGGGCCGAGCACGTGTGGCACCTCTACGTCGTGCGCACCCCGGACCGCGCCGGCCTGCAGGACCGGCTCACCGCCGCGGGCGTGCACACGCTGGTCCACTACCCGATCGCGCCGCACCGGTCCGCGGCGTTCGGCGAGCTCGGCCTGGCCACCGGCACCCTGCCGCTGGCCGAGCGGTTCGCCACCGAGGTGCTGAGCCTGCCGATGGGCCCGCACCTCACGACCGAGCAGGTCGACGACGTCGTCACGGCCGTCCACTCAGCACTAGCCGGGAGAGCGGCTGCCTGACGCAGGACACAACTGGAGAGAGAGGCGGGAGCGCATGACAACGCTGGACGAAGCGCCCGAGACGACCACCCAGGCCAGGCCCCGGCGAGGGCTGACCAACCTGCTGCTCTTATCCGCCGGTATCGCGTTAGCCGCGCTGATCGTGCTCCTCGCCTACACGCTGCGCCATCAGGATTCGTGGTGGCAGGTGGACTTCGGCGTGTACTGGTTCGCCGGCGACACCGTGCTCAAGGGCGTCGACCTGTACCAGCTGACCACGCCGGACACGCACCTGTACTTCATCTACACCCCGTTCGCGGCGCTGTTCTTCGCGCCGCTGTCGATCTTCCCGACCGTCGTGGCGGGCTACCTCTGGGCGGGCCTCGAGGCGCTGTTCCTCACGGCGACGATCTGGATCGTGCTGGACGCGGTGGGCCTGAAGAAGCGGGCACAGCGGGCGGTGCTCACGGTCGTGCTGACGGCGGGCGCGCTGCTGCTCGGCCCGGTCGACTGGAACCTCTCCCTCGGCCAGGTGAACATCCTGCTGATGCTGCTCGTGCTCGTGGACCTGTTGCGCGGCAACGGGAAGCGCTGGCAGGGCGTGGGCATCGGGCTCGCGGCGGGCATCAAGCTGATCCCGCTGATCTACATCGCCTACCTCGCGTTCACCGGCCGCGTGCGGGCCGCGGCGACCGCGTTCGGGGTGTTCGCCGGCACCGTGCTGCTCGGGTTCCTCATGGCGCCCGCGGCCTCGGCCGGCTACTGGTTCGGCCCCGGCATGGCCGCGGACCGGATCGGCGCCCCGCAGGGTCCGTTCAACGGCTCGCTGCGTGGCGTGTTCGCCCGGCTGCTCGGCAGCCCGGACATCATCAACCTCACCTGGCTGGCCATCGCCGCCGTCGTGGGCCTGGCCGGCCTCGTCGCGGCGATCGCGCTGCACCGCAGTGGGTACACGCTGCGCGGGGTCCTGGTGTGCGCGCTGACCGCGTTGCTGGTCTCGCCGATCTCCTGGATCCCGCACTGGGTCTGGATCGTGCCGGTGCTGATCGTCATCGGCAGCTTCGCGGTCCAGAAGCGCTCGGTGTCGTGGGGCCTCGCGTTCGTGGCGACCGCGGTGGTGTTCGGGCTGCGGCTGTGGTTCTGGATCGTGCCGCTGGAGGCGTTCTTCCCGTTCAGCCCGTACAACCTGAACATGCCGGCGGCCACCCAGCTGGCCGTGGACGGCTTCCCGATCGTCGCCCTCGTGCTGATCCTCGCCCTGTCCGTCCCGCTGCTGCGGCGCCGCGGCGGGCCGTCGCCCGCGGCGGTGGCACCGCACGAGCGCATCGACGAGCCGGCCCCGGCCCTGGCCGGCCGCTCGTAACGGCGAACCGAAGCAGCGCCGCACCGGTGGAGGTGCGGCGCTGCTTCGTGCCTGGGGACCGGCCGGCTCAGGCCGCCGACCGGGGCGCCCGGGTGGTGCCCGAGGCGCCGGTGTCGCGGCCGTGCAGGATCTGGAGCAGGGCGACCACCGACACGCCGCCCACGATCTCGCGGCGGCTCAGCATGTCGGGCACGTCGGCGAGGGGCACCCAGGCGACCCGGTCGGACTCGAAGCCGTCGACGGGCGGGCCGATGTGCCGGGCCTCCTCGGTGACGTAGATGAACTGCTCGGCGTCGGAGATGCCGGCGATCGGCTGGATGTAGGCGAGCTCGCGCAGGCCGCGGGGCCGCCAGCCGGTCTCCTCCTCGACCTCGCGGGCGGCCGCGTGGGCCGGGGTCTCGCCAGGGTCGACCCAGCCGCCCGGCAGCTCCCAGTTCCACGTGTCGGTGGTGAACCGGTGCCGCCAGACCATGAGGACCTGGTCGGCGCCGTCGAGCACGGCGGCGCCCACCGACTGGGGCACGCGGACCAGGTGGTGCTCGTAGCGGGCGCCGTTCGGCAGCTCCACGTCGGACAGGCACAGGTCGAGCCAGGGACTTCCGTAGATCCGCCGCTCGCCGTGCACGGTCCAGCGCATCAGGAGTCGACCTCGGCGAGCTCGCGCTCGGGCGGGACCGCGGCCCGCGGCCGGGTCGACCGCCAGGCCACCACCGCGGGGATCAGGCACAGCAGGACCAGGGCCAGCGGCAGCCAGAACACCGACCGGAACGCGGCGGCCGGGTCTGCCCCGTTCGCGGCGAGCTGTGCCTCCAGCACGACGATGAACACCGCGACCGCGCTGGACGCGCCGAGCTCCTGCAGGATCGAGAACGTCGCGGTGACGTGCGGGATCCGCTGCGGCGACAGCGCCCGGTAGGCGGTGGTGAGCGCCGGCATGATCGTGCAGCCCGCGCCGACCCCGATGACCCACAGCGAGAGTCCCAGCCGCAGGTAGCTGCCGTCCGCGCCGGCCATCGTGAACGACACGAAACCCAGCGCCAGCAACGGGATCCCGCACAGCACGAGCAGGCTCGGCCGGCCCCGGTCGACGATCCGGCCGGCGATCGGCATGGTCATCGCCACGCCGAGGCCCTGCGGCACCAGCAGGAGCCCCGCGATCAGCGGCGACTCGCCCCGGGCCAGCTGGTAGTACAGCGGGAAGATCATCATCGCGCCGCTGAGCGTGGCGTTCATCAGGAACTGGATGGCCCCGGCCGAGGAGACCGTGACGTTGCCCAGCACCCGCAGGTCGAGCAGGGGCTTGTCGACGGCCAGCGCGTGCCGGACGAACACCGCCAGCAGCACGATCCCCGTGACCCCCGGCAGCAGGAACGCCGCCGAGGTCAGCGCGCCGACCGAGGTGACGTTGACCAGCCCGTAGACCAGCAGCGTCACGCCCGGGCAGAGCAGCAGGAAGCCACGCACGTCGATGCGGCCGCGGCTCGTCCCGGTGTCGGCCTTGTCGTCTCTGTCGAACACGACCCAGGACAGCGCGAACGCGACGGCCCCGATCGGCAGGTTGATCAGGAAGATCCACCGCCAGGACACGAGGTCGAGCAGGATCCCGCCGATCACCGGCGCGATGACCGGCCCGAGCACCAGCGGCACGCCGACCACGCTCATCGCTCGGCCCATCCGCTTCGGCCCGGCCGCGCGCGCCACGATGGCGGTGCCGACCGGGCCCAGCAGACCCGCGCCGATGCCCTGGACCAGCCGGAAGGCGATGAGGCTGCCGATCGACCAGGACAGCGCGCACAGCAGCGAGCCGGCCGTGAAGATCGTGAGCGCGGCGAGCCAGAGCCTGCGGCCGCCGAACGCCTCGGTGGCCCAGCCGGTGAGCGGCACGACCATGGCCGTGGTCAGGATGTAGCCGGTGATCACCCACTGGACGGTGGACAGTCCGGTGTCGAAGGAGTCGGACAGCGTGCGCAGCGCGACGCCGATGATCGTCATGTCGACGATCGGGGTCACCGCGCCGATCGCCACGACCAGCGCGACCGCGAGGAGCCTCCGGTCCAGCGGGGCCGCCTTCTCGGTGCCGGGGCTCATGAGCGCGCGCCGCCCTCGTGCTTGTCCCGCAGGACGGTGTTCGGCAGGAACCAGGTGAGCACGAAGGCCAGCACCATCAGGCCGGCGGCGACCAGGAAGACGTCCTGCAGCGCGCTCGCGAAGGCGTCGATGACGGCCGGGTAGACCTCCGGCGCGGTGTCGGCCAGCGCCTTGATCGACGCCGGGTCCTCGTAGAGCACGGCCGAGCCGCCGGGGACCTGCGCGGCGACCGCGCTGTGCGTCCACGCCGAGCCGAGCCGGGCGGCGAGCACGGCGCCGAAGACGGCCGCGCCGATCGCCGAGCCGACCACCCGGACGAAGTTGGCCTGCGCGGTGATGGCGCCCAGCTCGCGGCGGCCGACCAGGTTCTGCACGGCGATGATCAGCTTGGAGATCACCATGCCGATGCCGATCCCGAGGATCACCTGGTAGGCCCACAGCTGCCAGGCCGGCGTCGCGGCGTCCAGCAGCGACAGCAGGAACAGGCCCACGGTCATCGCGGCCACGCCGGCGACCACCACGACCTTGGCCCGGCCGAGCACGGCCGCGATCAGCCAGCCGCTCGCGCCGGAGCCGAGCATCACCGCGATCATCAGCGGCAGCAGGTTCAGCCCGGCCGTGGTCGGGTCGTCGCCGCGGACGACCTGCAGGTAGATGGGCACGAAGAAGTAGGCGCCGATGGTCGCCACGCCGATGATGAACGTGATCGCCATGGCCACGCTGATCTCCCGCAGGCGGAACAGCGACAGCGGCAGGATCGGCTCCTTGGCCCGCCGCTCCCACGCCAGGAACAGGGCGGCGAGCACGACCGCGGCGGCGATCAGGCCGAGGATCGGCGCGGACAGCCACGGGTACTCGGTGCCGCCCCAGATGCTGATGAGCACGAGCACCGAGGTGGCCGCGACCAGCAGGACCGCGCCGAGGTAGTCCACCGAGGCCTTGCGGCCCGAGGCGGGCAGCTTGAGCATCGTGGCCAGCACGATCAGCCCGGCCACCCCGATCGGCACGTTCAGCCAGAAGCACCAGCGCCACGACACGTACTCGGTCAACGCGCCCCCGACCAGCGGCCCGACCAGCGAGGCCAGCGCGTACATGGCGCCGACCAGGCCCTGGATGCGGCCGAGCTGGCGGGGTGGCACGACGGTGGCCGAGATCGTGAACGCCATGACCACGAGCCCGCCGGCGCCGATGCCCTGCACCGCGCGGAAACAGACCAGCTGGGTCATGTCCTGGGCGAGCCCGACCAGCAGCGAGCCGGCCGTGAAGATCCCGATCGCGACCATGTAGACGCGCTTGGGCCCGTAGAGGTCGCCGAGCTTGCCGTAGAGCGCCATCGAGGCGGTCGTGGCCAGCAGGTAGGACGTCACGACCAGGGAGAAGCTGTCCATCCGGCCGAACTCGCCGACCATCGTGGGCAGCGCGGTGCCGACGATCGTCTGGTCGAGCGCGGAGAGCAATTGCCCGGTCAGCAGCACGAGCAGCACGGTCCGCAGCTGCCAGGGCGCGAGGCCGGCGGGCGTTCGTACCTCGGCCGGGCTCCCTGTGGGGTTCACTGCGACCATCGGGGCTCCTTCGGCTGGACGCTCGTCGGAGTCAAGGGTTTCGTGCCGGATGTCCCAATGGCATCAATCGTCGGTCCATCGAGGACCGGGAAATGTCCCGAATGGGCTGTGACATTTCGCGCGAATGAGGGATCATCCTTCGAGTGGGTCTTGAGCGGGGTTCCAGCGGGTCACTAGAACGTCACCAGCGGCGAGTTCACCCTGACGAGATTGCTGGTGGCCGATGAACGACAAGCGAGCGCTGTACAAGATCTTCATTCCGCTCTACATGAGCCAATTCCTGGCCATCGGCTTCCTGTTCACCGCGCTGGTGGCCATCTCCCGCGACCGCGGCGGGTCGCTCGAGGACATCAGCGTCATCTTCGTGCTCGGCATGGTCTGGGCGCTCAAGTTCCTGTGGGCCCCGCTCGTCGACAGGTTCGGCTCCAAGCGGCTCGGCCACTACCGCTCCTGGCTGCTCATCACCCAGCCCGCCGCCGCGCTCGCCATCGTCGCCATCGCCCCGTTCGACGTGATCGAGAACATCTGGATCATCCTCGGGCTGCTCGCCCTCGTCGCGATCCTGTCGTCCACCCAGGACATCGCCACCGACGCGCTCGCCGTGCGGGAGATGACCGGCCGCAGCCGCGGTCCGATCAACGGGCTGCAGGTCGGGGCCGGTTTCGTCGGCGACATCATCGGCGGCGGGCTGGTCCTGGTGCTCTACGACGCCTTCGGCTGGGTGCCCGCCGTCCTGTCCCTCGCCGCGCTGACCGCCCTGCCGATCTACTTCATCCTCCGCCACCGCGAGCGGCCGGCCGACGAGCCGGCCCCGGCCGAGCGGGTGCGCCGCCCGTCGGTGTGGGCCCTCTTCCACCAGAAGGGCGCCGCGCGCTGGGCGTTCGTGCTCACGCCGCTGCTCACCCTGGCCATGCCGGGCGCCTACGGCCTGCTGGTCCCGATCATGATCGACGGCGGCGTCTCGGTCGGCGCGGTCGGCCTGCTGTCCAACGGCCTGGGCGGCGTGGTCAGCATGATCACGGCCGTCGCGGCCGGCCTGCTGGTCGACCGGATGGGCCGCAAGCGCGCGCTGATCCTCTACAGCGTCGGCCAGCTCGTGGCGATCGCCGCGGTGCTGCCGGTGGTCACGGTCGGCGGCCTCACCTGGGCACTCATCGCCATCGTGCTGGTCAACGTGTTCAACGCGGGCGTGTGGACGATCATGTACACGATCAACATGGACTACGCCCGGGACACCAACGCGGGCTCGGACTTCACCCTCCAGGTCTCGATCTCGATGGCCTTCCGGTTCGCGATCGCCGGGGTCATCGCCAACATCGCCGCGGCGATGGGCTACGCGGTCGCGCTCTACGTCTGCCTCGGCCTCGGTGTCGTCGGCGTCGTGGGTGTGGCCATCTGGTACGTCGAGAAGCGCACGGACACCTCGCGCGACGAGGTCGTGCCCGCCACGGCAGAGCCGCTGAGCCTGTCCGTCTCATAGCGCGGGTCCTGCTCGGCCCGTATTCCTGATCCGAGATTCCCAGCGCCGTCGAGACTCGTTCCCCACGACGCTGGGAAGGCTCGAGTTCAGTCTTACCCATATGTGAGTCTCCCGGATTCCCGGGATTTCGAAAGGTGCCTCCATGTCCGCATCCGAGACCTCGGGAGCTCTGCAGCCGAGCGTGAAATGGCTGCATGGCTTAACCGGTTTCCGGTTCCCCATCGCATTAGGAATCTTCTTCATCCACTCCAGCCACGCGGTGAACCCCATCGACTACGAGAAGCCCGTGAGCTTCTTCGCCGACCGGGGCTTCGCCGAGGGGATGTCGAACTTCCTGATCCCCATCGGCCTGCCGTTCCTGTCGCTGTTCTTCATGCTGAGCGGCTTCGTCCTCACCTGGTCGGCCCGGCCCACCGACACCGCGCGGTCGTTCTGGCGGCGCCGGTTCTTCCGGGTCTTCCCCAACCACGTCGTGACGTTCGTCGTCGCGCTGTTCCTCATCGCCGGCGCGACCACGAACTGGCTGCCGAACCTGCTGCTGGTGAACACGTGGAACCCGCACGAGCCCGAGGGCGGCACCAACTACATCGTCTGGTCGCTGTGCGCGGAGCTGCTGTTCTACGCCTCGTTCCCGCTGGTGCTCAACCTGGTCCGGCGGATCAGGGCCACCCACCTGTGGGCCTGGGCGGCCGGGATGGCCGGCGGCATCGTCGCCATCAACCTGGTCACCGTCCTGTTCGTCGGCGGCTTCGTCTACCCGGGCAACCTGCTGCAGCTGTCCAACGAGCAGATGTGGCTCGCCTCGCTGTTCCCGCCGGCACGCATCTTCGAGTTCGTGCTCGGTGTGCTGCTGGCCCGCATCGTGATGGCCGGCAAGTTCCCGCGGCTCAACTTCCTCACGGTGATCCTCACCTGGCTCGCCTCCTGCGTCGCCGCCCAGTACGTGCCGGCGCCGTGGACCTACGCCGCCGTGGCGCTGATCCCGAACGTGATGATGCTGGGCGCGGTCGCCACCGCTGACATCCGCGGCTCGAAGAACATCCTCACGAGCAAGTTCATGGTGTGGGGCGGCAACATCTCCTACGCCTTCTTCATGGTGCAGACGATCCTCGTCTACTGGCTGCGCACGGAGTTCAGCACGACCTACGACCCGTTGACCGCGGTCGCGCTGTGGCTCGGCCTCCTCGGCGTGTGCCTGCTCACCGCGCACCTGATGTTCACCTACGTCGAGGACCCGATCATGCGCAGGTTCGGCCGGCCCCGCCGCAAGGCCACCCCGGCGCCACTCGAGCCGGCCCCGGCCCTGTCCCACCCGGCCTGACATGTCCGACCACCGAACGACGCGTTCGACGCGCGCACCGCATCGAGCGCGTCGTTCGGTGCACGTCTCCCCACACACGAGGTGTGCCATGACCGACGAGCCGAAGCTGCTCGACCTGCTGTTCGACCAGGAGGCCTACGGCCGGCTCCGGGACCAGGGGATCACCCGGGTCCGCCACTTCAACGGAACCCCGACCTGGGTCGTCTCCCGCTACGACGACGTCATGGCGGTGGTGAACCACCCGGGGGTGAGCAACAGCCCCAGGTACCAGAACCGGCTCGACACCGTCGCCGCGCCGGGTATCCCCGCCGAGTACGTGCGCTACCTCGGCAAGTCGGTGTCCATGATGGACGCCCCGCAGCACACCGCCGTGCGGCGCCAGGTGTCGAAGGTCTTCACCGCCCGCCGGGTGCAGGCGCTGCGGCCGCGGGTCCAGCAGATCACCGACGAGCTGCTCGACGGCCTCGCGCCGCTGGGCGAGGTGGACCTGCTGGAGCGCTTCGCCTACCCGCTGCCGTTCGACGTCATCAGCGAGCTGCTCGGGGTGCCGCGGGAGTTCCGCGGGCCGTGGCGCGAGGCGCTCGAGGGGATGATGTGGGGCACCCGCGAGCAGGTCGCCCCCGGCGCGCAGGCGATGCTGGACTACGCGACGCGGCTGGTGCGGCTGCGCCGCGAGGAGCCGGGCGAGGACCTCCTCTCCGCGCTCGCCAACACCGACGACGAGGACCGGCTCGACGACGACGCGCTGATCTCCATGGTCATCACGATCCTCAACGCCGGCCACGAGACCAGCGCGCAGCTGATCGCGAACGGCATGTACGCGCTGATCACCCACCCCGGCCAGCTCGCCGCGCTGCGCGCGAACCCCGCGCTGCTGCCCTCGGCGGTAGAGGAGATGCTGCGCTTCACCGGGCCGGCCGAGCTCTCCGCGCTGCGGTTCACCAAGGAGGACATCGAGGTCGGCGGCGTCTCGATCCCCGCGGGCGAGGTCATCCAGATCATCTGGGCGGCCGCCAACAAGGACGGCGGCCAGTTCGCCGGGCCGGCCGGGTTCGACATCACCCGCAAGAACAACGCGCACTTCGGCTTCGGCCACGGCATCCACTACTGCCTCGGCGCGCCGCTGGCCCGCATCGAGGGGCAGGTCGCGTTCGGCACGATCCTGCGCCGGTTCCCCGACCTCGCCTTCTCCGTACCCGAGGCGGAGGTCACCTGGCGGCGCGGCTTCCCGCGCGGCATCAACAGGCTGGACGCCCTGCCGGTCCGGCTGGGGGCCGAGGCGGACACGGGCACTGACAGCTCGCGTACGGCCGCCTGACACCGGGGTCGAGGCCCGACCGCGCTTTCGGCGGGTCTCGAGTTCCCTTGAGTACAAACGATTTCGAGGACATCGCCATCTGTTGAAGGAGCCTCCATGTCGGACCCTAAACCGTTCCTGTGCGGACCCTCGCAGGGCAAGGCCATCTGGCACTTCGGCTCGCTCGTCGTCTTCCGGGCGACCGGCGAGGACACCGGCGGGCAGTACTGGCTGGCCGAGATGTCGTGCAACCGCGGCTACGGCTCGCCGGTGCACGTGCACAGCCTGGAGGACGAGCTCTTCCACATCCTCGAGGGTGAGATGAGCATCGAGGTCGGCGGCCAGCTGTTCAACGCCACCGCCGGCGACTCGGTCTTCCTGCCGCGCAACATCCCGCACTCCTACAAGGTCGAGTCGGACACCGTGCGCACGCTGGTGCTGGGCACCCCGGCCGGCTACGAGAACTGGTTCTTCGAGACCGGCACGCCGGCCGAGAGGCTCGAGGTCCCCGCGTTCGACCCGGCCACCTTCCCCGACTTCGGCGCGGTGATCGCCTCCACGCAGAAGTACGGCGGCCAGGTGCTCGGCCCGCCGCGCGACTGACCCTCGCCCGAGCCACCGCAACCGCGCAGAAGGGCCGAGCATGACCATCGACGTGCACGGGCATGTCACCCCGCCGGAGCTGCTCAAGCGTTTCCCCATGCCGCCGAGCCTCGGCGACATCGACGGCATGGTGGAACGCAAGGCCGCACTCGGCATCACCACCACCGTGGTCGGGAGCCCGGTCGGCGCGGGCACGATGCTGCCGGTGCCGGGCATCGACAACTACGCCCAGTCGGCCGACTCGCTCGCGAGCTTCCACGAGTGGGTCGCCGAGACCGTGCGCGAGCGGCCCGGGGTGCTCATCGGCTACGTCTACGTCAACCCGCTCGAGGGTGGGGCGAGCGTGGCCCGGGCCGCGGAGCTGTTGGGCCAGGAGGAGTTCGCGGGCCTCATCGTGAACACCAGCGTGCGCGGCGAGTTCCTCGACGACGCGCGCAGCGACGAGTTCTTCGCGATGGCGGCGGAGGCCGGCGCGCCGGTGCTGCTGCACCCGCCGGCCGTGCCGGTCGCCGCGTCGAGCATGAAGAAGGTCGGCGCGATCGAGCACGTCGTGCGCCCCTGCGACATCACGATGGGCGTCGCCGCGATCCTGCTGGCCGGGCGGCTGCAGGCCTTCCCTGGCCTCAAGCTCGTCGCGCCGAACGCCGGGGGCGCGCTGGCGCTGCTGCGCGAGAAGCTCGACATGGCCCAGCGGCGCGACCAGGTCGAGGGCCCGCCGCTGTCGGCGCAGCTGCGCCAGATCTACGTGGACACCGCCACGCCGTCGCTGCCCGCGCTGCGGGCCGCCGTCGAGGTGTTCGGGCCGGACCGGATGCTGTTCGGCACCGACTCGCCTCCGCTGGCCACGCCGCTGGACGCCGCGCTGGCCGCCGTCGACGCGCTGGGTCTGTCCGATGAGGACCGGGCGAAGGTGCTGGGCGGCAACGCCGCCGAGCTGTTCGGGCTGGGTTCCGTGGAGTTGAGGAGGGCGTCATGACGGAGTCGGTGGTTCGACCCTCCGCGGAGGACTCACGACCGCAACGGGTGCTGGTCGTCGGCGGGTACGGCGGGCTGGGCGCGGTGATCTGCGAGCAGTTCGCGGCCGACGGCGCGGCGGTCGCGATCGCCGGCCGGTCGCTGGACAAGGCGACCGAGCTGGCGGAGAAGCTCACCGCGAACGGCGCCACCGCGCTGCCGCTCACCCTCGACGTCACCGACCCGGCGTCGATCGACGCGGCGGTCGCCGAGGTGGACGCGGCGTGGGGCGGGATCGACGTGCTGGTCAACTCGGCCAGCAAGCTGATCACCGTGCCGGCCGAGCACTTCGACGCGACCCAGTGGGCCGACGTGGTCAACGCCAACCTCGTGGGCGCGTTCCTGCTCTCCCAGTCGGTCGGCCGGCACATGCTGGCCCGCGGCGGCGGGCGGATCATCCACCTCTCGTCGGTGCGCGGGGACGCCGGCGGCCGCATGGGGTTCTCGGCATACGGCGCGAGCAAGGCCGGCGTCAACCTGCTGGTCAAGCAGCTCGCCACGGAGTGGGGCGGGCGCGGGGTCACCGTCAACGCGGTGGCGCCGGGCTTCATGCGCACGGACTTCGTCGAGGCGGCGCAGCAGAACCAGCAGTTCGTCGCGCGGCTGCAGCAGCGCATCCCGATCGGCCGGTTCGCGGAGCCGGAGGAGGTCGCGAGCGCGGTGCTCTACCTGGCGACGCCGCTCGCCCGGTTCGTCAACGGCCAGGTCATCTACGTCGACGGCGGCGTGACCGCCAGCCACTAGTTGTTCCCTGTAAACGGAGGTAAGGATGTCCACCTGGCACGCGCTGCAGTACCCGATCAAGGCGGGTAGCGAGGAGGCGGTCAAGGAGCTGTTCCGCAACAGCGGCCGGCCCCAGTTCGAGATCACCGGCCCGGACGGCGAGGTCGTCGGGCAGCTGCTGGCCACCATGACGTTCGTCGGCACCGAGCTCGCGATCCGGGTGATCGAGGTCGAGGGGCCGCTGCCGATCGTGGCCGCGCACATGAGCCGCCAGCCCGAGGTCAAGGAGTTCGAGCGGCAGCTCGAGGAGCACCTGGCCGAGCCGCGCGACATGGTCACGCCGCAGGGTGCGCGGGCGTTCTTCCAGAAGGCGGGCATGGAGAACGTGCTCAACCGGCGCGCGCCGGGTCACGAAGCGGCCGCCTGATGGACATCGGGGTCGGTCTGCCGAGCGTGATCCGCGCGGTGGCGGGCGAGACGGTGCTGGAGTGGGCGCGCGAGGCCGACCGCGCGGGCTTCTCGAGCCTGGCGACGCTCGACCGCCTGGTCTACGACAACTACGACAGCCTCACCACGCTCGCCGCCGCGGCCGCGGTGACCGAGCGGGCCCGGCTGCTGACGTCGATCCTGATCTCGCCGCTGTACTCGAACACCGCGCTGTTCGCCAAGCAGGCGGCCACGATCGACCGGCTCTCCGGCGGCCGGCTGGTGCTCGGCGTCGCCGCCGGGTCCCGGCCCGACGACTTCCGCGCCAGCAAGGTGGAGATGCCGGGGCGGGGCAAGCGGATCGAGGCCCAGATCACCGAGGCCCGCGCGATCTGGGCGGGCGAGCGGCGCGGGTTCGCCGGCGGGATCGGGCCGGCGCTGCCCGCGGCGCCGCCGATCCTGATGGGAGGCCACTCGCCGGCCGCGATCAACCGGGCGGCCCGGCTGGCCGACGGGTGGATCTCCGGCGGTGGCGGTGTCGAGATGTTCAAGCACGGCGTCGCGGCCTTCCGCGCGGCCTGGCAGGCCGCCGGCCGCACCGGGGAGCCGAAGATCGTGTCGCTCACGTACTACGCGCTGGGCTCGCGGGCCGAGGAGCTGGCCGACCAGTACCTCAGCGACTACTACGGCTTCGCGCCGCCGTATGCACAGCTGGTGCTGCGCAACGCGGCGGTCGGCGAGGCGAAGCTGCGCGCCACCGTCGACGCGCTCACCGAGATCGGCTGCTCCGAGGTGATCCTCGCACCCTGCGGGGCGGACCTGGAGCAGCTGAAGGAGCTGCGCACGCTCGTCGGCAAGTAGCTCCGGCGCGGAGGTCACCGTCCCATATGGAGGGTGACCTCCGCGTTCGTCACCGGGGCCGGCCGGGGTCGTAGAGGAGCACACCCGCCTCGGCCTCGCGCCGGAGAACCGCCGCCGGACGCATCGGCCCGTCCGCCGGCATGCCCTTGAGGTCCGCCCGCCGGTTCAGCTCCGCCAGGTAGTCCTCGTCCAGGACGGTCCGCGCCGACAGGTGCTCGCGCAGCAGGACGTCGCGGCGCCCGAGGTAGAGGTAGGCGTCGACGCCCGGATAGCCGCGTTCGCCGGGCGCGGGCTGGTAGGAGTCCAGCGGGAAGGACGTGGCGTCGAGGTCACCGAGCCAGGTCCCCTTGATCGGGAGCAGCGACGGGACCGGCCACGAGGCCAGCCGCGCTTCGAGCGCCTCGTTGTCCTTCTCGAACCGCCGGTGGTAGGCCACGACGTAGGTCGCGCCCGGATAGTCCTTCTCGTAGAGCGCGACGGCGTTGTCGCCGTCGCCGTGCATGAGGTGCCGCAGCCCGAAGAGCAGGAGCGCCTTGCGGTTCTTCGCGAGCACCTCGGTGCGCACCACCGACGCGATGTGGGGATCCCGCGCCCTGAACGGCTCGAGGTCCCGCGGGTCGCGCACCGTGGCCCAGTCGACGGGCGGGTCGGCGGCCAGCACGCGCAGCTTCTTCGCCGGTGGCAGCGTCTCGTTGACCCGGCGCACCAGGGCGAGGAGCGTCTCGTAGAACGAGGAGTACCCGCAGCTCGGCTGCGTGGTGTCGCGCCAGACGTGGCGCACCTCGGCGAGCGGCACGTCCTCGCCCGCGATGTACCGGTCCAGGACCGGCTGGTAGAGCGCGTTGCCGCACTCCACGACGATGTCGTCGACCTTGTCCGGGAAGCCCCGGTCGGCGACGAGGTCGAAGGCGAAGCTGCCGACGACCGGGCTCATGAGCCCGACGACCCGGTACTCGTCGAAGGCGGCCAGGACCGCTTGCCGGCCGTCCTTCGGCGCCGGAGCGTGCCGCCCGGGTGGCCGGGACTCCGCGATGGCCAGCACCGAGCCGGCGAGCACCCCCGCCACGGCGGCCAGCACCACGGCGGGGCGAATGATTCTGCGCATCATGGCCCAGAACCTAGGAAAGACGGCCGGCCGGGTCGTCCCGCCGCGGAGCTGTCCGCACGTGGCTGGTCCGGGGGAGGCCGCGGCCCCGCGTCACTCCGGCAGGGGACCTGGTGTCCCGCAGCACTTCTTGTACTTCGTACCGGAGCCGCACCAGCACGGCTCGTTGCGCCCCGGCGGCCACTCGATCAGGCCGCCCTCGTCGACGATCTCGTCCAGGCACGCGCGGCGGGTGACGTCCGACAGCGGGTCGCCGCCGGTGCGGGCCGCGAACTCGGTGAGCTTCGCGGTGGTCAGCGGCACCATGGTGATCCGGGCGACGCCGGCCTCGGACATCTCCCGGTTGTCGACCTCGCGGTCGAGCAGGACCGCCGCCACGTCCGCGCTCTCGACGAGCTCCGGCCAGCGCTCGTGGGCAGGCTCGACCTCCGCGCGGGGCCAGAACAGCACCCGCACCTCCGCCGGTGGCGCGCCCTCGGCGAGGCGCGCGTCGAGCTCGCCGAAGCGGTCGAAGTCGGAGTCGAGCGCGAGCACCGACTCGTCCAGCTCGTCGAGCGGCAGGTCGAGCTCCTGGCGGGCCCGCAGCCGGCCGGCGAGGATGTCGTAGGCCGGGGCGAAGGTCTCCGACCCGTTCGCCATGCCGGCGATGTCCTCCTCGGTGAGCCGGCCGGCCGCCTCGGTGAACCAGACCAGCGCCTGCTCGAAGTCCGCCCGCTCGGCCATGAGCTCGCCGGCGAGGTAGTACGGCCCCGGACCCGGGGTCGCGTCGGCCAGCATCGCGTCGAACTGGGCGGTGGCCTCGGCGTCGCGGTCGAGGTCGAGGAGCACCTCGGCCAGCGTCACCCTGGCGTACCCGCCGTCGTCACCGCCCAGCGCGACGGCCTGGTCGAGCAGCTCGACGGCGCGGTCGTGGTCGCCCGCCCGGTGCCAGGCGTGCGCGGCCTCGACGAGGATCTCGCCACGCTCCTCGGGGTGGTCGTCGAGCTCGGCCTCCAGCTCGCGGGCCACGCGTACGTGCTCGGCGGATCCGTCTCCCATGCCCGCAGAGTAGTCAGGCCGGCGTGGCGGACCGAGTTCGACGCCTGGGGCCGGTCACGTGCGGGACCGGCCTCGGGTGAACCGGCGGAGCACGAGGTGGAGCGGGAGCCCGATCGGCGAGAGCACGATCGTGAGCACCAGCAGCGGGCTCATGACCAGCGGGGGTACCCCGCGCTCGCGGCCGTCGAGGTACATCCACCGGCCGATGAACAGGTCCCACGCGATGATCTGCGCCCAGAGCAGGGTGACCGCGCCGGGCTCGGCGACGAGCGCCCGCAGCCCGTCGAGGCTCGGCCCGGCCACCACCGTCCACAGTGGCCCGAACAGCGGCACGGCCGCGACGGCCCACACCACGAGCACCGGCGCCACGATCCACGGGGAGGCCACGACCCGCCTGGTCCAGCGCCAGGTGGGCAGCAGGATCATCAGCGCCCAGAACGGCGCGGCGAGGAGGAACGCGAGGTCGAACAGGGTACTCATGCGGCCAGCACCGGCTCTCGGCGCTCCGATGTGGACAGTGCGCGCGCGGCGCCGGCCACGGCCGCCACCACCAGCAGGCCGAGCGCGCCGAGCGTCCACGCGTCGGGACGGAGGAGCGGCTGGCCACGCAGCGCCTGCCAGGTCACCACGGCGACGGTCCCGGCGTAGAGACCGCCCGCGAGCCACACCAGCCGCACCCGCACGCCCTCCTCGGCCAGCCGCGGGAGCCGGCGGGCGGCCGCGGACAGCGCCAGCGCGAGCAGCGGGAGCGCTTGCATGGCATGGATGCCGACGAAGTGCGGGATGCGCAGGTCACCGCCGACCGTGCTCCACCCGGTGACCGGCATGCCCGGCCCGCCGTCGGGGACGCCGACGCTGTGTGCCCCGACCCGGTCGGGCAGGTTGTCGGGCCCCGGCCCCACCATGAGGAACGCGAGCCCGATCCCCACCGACCCGATGACGATGCCGAGCCGCACCGCCCACTCGACGGCGCGGTCCGGCAGCCGCTCCCGCAGCAGCACCGCGCCCTGCGCCATGTTCAGCACCCACAGCGCGGTGATCGCGACGCCCATGATCGTGAACAGCGTGCTGTCGAGCGGGCTCGCGATGTTGAAGTGGCTCGCCCGCCCGCGCAGCACCTGGCCCACGATGATCACCATCTCGACCCCGGCGAGCCCCGCGATGGCCGTGCTGGCCCACCACATCCACGGCCGCTGCGGCCGCAGGGACAGCAGCCACGCCCAGGTGAGCGCGTAGACGCCCAGCGAGACCGAGAACTTCAGCGGCTTGAGCCAGATCGCCTCGCCGCCCAGCACCCGGTCGTCGACGAGCAGCCCCCCGCCGGCCACGAGTCCCGTGACCACCATCAGGCCCGCGAACACCATGAGCGGCCGGTGCCACCCCACCGCCTGCCGCACGTGACCCGTCATGCCCCACCCCCAACATGGATAGTCCTACTATCTACAAGTAGATAGGTACCCTATCCATGCTGAGGTGGCTCTCAGCGAGTCACGCCGCCTGGGTCGGCGCCGCGTCCCGGTTCATGATCGCCGCGCGCAGGGCCTTCTTGTCCACCTTGCCCACCGCGGTGAGCGGGAAGTCCGCCACGATCTCCAGCCGCTCGGGATGCTTGAACTTGGCCACCCCCTGCGCCGCGAACGGCTCGCGCACCTGGTCCAGGGTCAGCGCCTGTCCACTGTGGAGGACCACGCAGACGCAGACCAGCTCGCCGTACTGCGGGTCGGGCAGGGCGATCGCGGTCGAGCGGCGGACCGCGGGCAGCGTGTCGACCACCGCCTCGACCTCCGGCGCGGAGATCTTCTCCCCACCCCGGTTGATCAGGTCCTTCACCCGTCCCTCCACCACCAGGTTGCCGCTGTCGTCCCACCGCACGAGGTCACCGCTGCGGTACCAGCCGTCCGGGGTGAACGCGCGCGCGTTGTGCTCCGGCGCCCGGAAGTAGCCGCGCGGCGTGTACGGGCCGCGGGTCAGCAGCTCACCGGTCCCGCCGTCGGGCACCGGGTTGCCGGCCTCGTCGACCAGCAGGATCTCGTCGGCGTCGCTGATCGGCCGGCCCTGGGTCCGGTTGATCGCCGACGCCGGGTCGTCCGGCCGGGTGTAGTTCAGCAGGCCCTCGGCCATCCCGTAGACCTGCTGCAGTGTCGCGCCCAGCGCCGGGCCGATCCGCGCGGCGAACGCGGGGTCCAGCACCGAGCCGCCGACCTGCACCAGCCGCAGGCTCGACAGGTCGTACTCGCCGCCCGTGGCCGCCTCGACCCAGCGCTGCGCGATGGCCGGCACCAGCGAGGTGACCGTGGCCCGCTCCCGCTCGATCAGCGGGAACGCGACCTCCGGCTTGGGCGAGCGCAGCATCACGACCCGGCCGCCGTGGATGAGCGTGGCGAGGATGCCCGGCGAGCCGAGCGGGAAGTTGTGCCCCATCGGCAGCGTCACGAGGTACACCGTGTCCGGGCCGAACCCGCACACCGCACCGCTTTGCCGCGCGTTGTACTCGTAGTCGTCGTGCGTCCTGGCGATGATCTTCGGCGTGCCGGTGGTGCCGCCGGAGAGCAGGAACAACGCCACCTCGCCGGGGTCCGGCGCGCTCGCGTCGAGCCGGGACCGCAGCCGGGCCGGCTCCTGCCAGCGCTCCAGCAGCGACCGCAGGTCCACAGTAGACGCGTCGACCCGGTCGCCGAGCACGATGACCTCGCACGGGCTCGTGAGCGACGCGGCGAGGTCGACCGCCATCCGCTGGTGGTCGAACTTCTGCCACCGGTCGGGCACCACGATCGCCTTGACCTCGGCCAGCTCGGCCAGGTAGCGCAGCTCGTGCTCGCGGTGCGCCAGCAGCGCGAGCACCGGGGCCACCCCGATCCGCTGGCAGGCCAGGAAGAGCGCGACGAACTCCCAGCTGTTCGGCAGCTGCACGAGGATGTTGTCACCGTCGTGCAGGCCCAGGTCGAGCAGGTGGTCGGCCAGCGCGTCGGCGTACTCGGCGAGCCGGCGGTAGGTGAGCACCGTGTCGCCGTCGACGATCGCCACCCGGTCGCCGTCCCGGTCGGCCCAGGTCCACATCCAGTGGCCGAGCGGCTGACCCCGCCAGTAGCCCTGCTCCACGTACCGGTCGGCCACGTCGGCCGGCCACGGCGTCACACCGTCGCGCTTCATGTTTCCTCCCGTCACGCCGCGACCGCGGGCGGCAGTGGCGTCTCCGGCTCGTCCTCCCCGGTGCCGGCCCCGCGGTCGGGCGCGAGCAGCTCGGCGAGGAAGTCGCTGATGGCCTGGACCGTGGGCCGGTTCCACAGCAGCGTGGCCGGCAGGCTCACCCGGAACCGCCGCTCCAGGCGGTTGCGGATGATCTGGGTCATCACCGAGTCGAGGCCCATCTCGATGAGCGGCCGGCGGACGTCCAGCTCGTCGACCGCGAGCTTGATCTCGCTCGCCACCTCGCTGGACACCTCGGCCACGAGGTAGTCCCGCAGCTCGCCGTCCCGCAGCTCCGCCCACGGCGCCGCGCTGCTGGCGGCGGGTCCCGACGGCTCCTCGCTGGTCAGCTCGCCGAGCAGGGCGGGCCGCTTCATGCCGGGCAGCAGCGGGATGGTCCGCAGCACCGCGACGTGCGCGACGTCGTGGCGCGCGGCGTACTCCCAGGACCGGAACGCCTCCGCCGCGGTGATGTCCGCCGTGCCGCGGGAGGAGAGCTCCGCGTCGATCGCCGCCGACGAGGTCGACATGCCGAGCGCGCGCCAGGACGTCCAGCCGAAGCTGATCGTGTCGGTGCGCCCACCCGAGCGCCGGTGCGTGGCGAGCGCGTCGAGCACCGCGTTGCCGGCGGCGTAGCTGGTCTGGCCGGGCAGGCCGAGCAGCAGGCCGGCGGAGGAGAACAGCGCGAGGAAGTCCAGGCTCCCCGGCGGGAACAGCTCGTGCAGCACGAGCGCGCCCGCGACCTTGGGCCGCATGACCGTCTCGAGCGACGCCGCGTCGACGTCGGTGGCCATCCTGTTGTCCAGCACGCCGGCCGCGTGCACCACGCCCCGGATGGGCGGCAGGCCCAGCTCGTTCGCGGACAGCACGTGGGCGGCCTGCGCCCGGTCGGCGATGTCCAGCGCGACCGTGCGGACCGTGACGCCCGCGCCCTCGAGGGCCTTGACCGCCTCGATCTGCGCGGCCAGCGCCGGGTCGGTGACCGTGTCCCAGGTCGGCCGCGGCGGCAGGCCCCGGCGCCCGGCGAGCACGAGCCGGCGGGCACCCCGGCCGGCCAGCCAGTGCGCCACCTCCAGGCCGAGCACGCCCAGGCCACCGGTGATCAGGTAGGTGCCGTCCGGCCGGCAGGACAGCGACGGCCGGTGCGGCGTGCCGTCCACCGGGACGAGCCGGGCGACCTCGATGTCGGCCTGGCGCAAGGTGATCACGTCGTCCTTGGGCCGCGCGGCGAGCACCCGGCGCAGCATGCCCACCGAGCCGAGCGGGTCGGCCGCGTCGAGGTCGACGATGCCGCCCCACAGCTCGGGGTACTCGCCGGCGAGGACCCGGCCGACACCCCACAGCGCGCCGTCACCCACCCCGCCGAGCTCCCGGGCCTCGCGCACGCCGCGGGTCAGGCACCACACCGCCGGCTGGATGTCCCATGTGGACAGCAGCTGCACGGTCCGGGTGAGCAGCCAGGTCGCGTCGAGCGACTGCGGCCAGGCGTCCTCGGTCTGCTCGGGGGCGACGAGGACCGCGGTGGACGCGGTGAGCCGGTCGCCGTCGAGCTCCGCCGGGTCGGCCACCGCGTGCCACGGCACACCGGCCTCGGCGAAGGACTCGCCCAGCTCGGCGGCGAGCTTGCGGTCGCCGACGAACACGACCTGGTCCAGCTCGCGGGTCCGCTTCGGCAGCTCCAGCTCCCGCCAGGTGACCTCGTGCACCAGCCGCCGCGGGCTCGCCGGGGCGCCGATGTCGCCGTCCAGCACGCCGTAGCGCAGCCCGCCCAGCGTGGCGACGACCGTGCCGTCCGGCGAGGCGATCCGCACGTCGACCGTGTCGCTCGAGCCGCGCTGCACCCGGACGCTGAGCACCGCCTCGGCCGGCGGCCGGCCGCCGATGCTGACCTGCCGGATGTGCGCGGGCATCCGCAGCGTGGCCGGCCCGGCGAACACGACCGACGCGGCCGACAGCGCGGCGTCCAGGATCGACGCCCAGGTCTCCGGCAGGTTCCCGGCCGGGTCGGCGACCACGCGGACGAACAGCTCGTCCGCGCCGCGCCGGATCCGGTTGATGCGCCAGGGGAAGCCCATCGCCGCGACGCCGATCGAGGCGAGCCGGTCGACCACGAACTCGGGGTCGAGCCGCTCGGTGCACCGGCTGCGCAGCTCCTCCAGGTTCAGCGTGACGTCGCCGCCGAGGTCGGCCACCGCCGGGACGACCGCGGTCGTGTGGGTGAGCCAGCCGGCGTCCTGCTCGGCCCCGGAGACGTCGTCGGGCAGCCGCGAGCTGAGCCGCAGGGTGCCGTCCATGTGGACGATCTGCAGCTCGCGGGCGGCGGCCACGGACACCGGCACGCGCAGCGAGACGTCGGTCAGCACGTGCCCGCCGGACGCCGCGAAGAACGTGTTGAGCAGCACCGCGGCCGGGATGATCTCGGTGCCCTGCACCGGGTGGTCGCCCGGGTAGGGCCGGCTCGAGTGGTCGAGCCTGGTCTGCCACAGCCGCACCGACGACGTGCCGTTGACGGTCAGCGGCGAGCCGAGCAGCGTGTGGCTCTCCTCGTCGTGCAGTCGCGTGTGGACACTCGACGGCGCGGGCACCTCGACCCGGTAGTCTCGGTGCTGCCACGCGGTCACCGGCAGCGGCACGAGCCGCCCGCCGGGGAAGGCCGCCGACCAGTCGACGGGCACGCCGGTGCAGTGCAGCGTGCCGAGGTTGTCCAGCAGCGTGGTCTGCTCGGGCCGGTTGCGCCGCAGCGTGTGCGCGACGACCGCGTCGTCGATGCCCTCCGCGGCGAGCACCTCGTTGATCGAGTACGCCACCACCGGGTGCGGGGAGACCTCGACGAACGCGCGGTACCCGTCGGCGAGCGCGGCGCTCACCGCGCCGGCGAAGCGGACCGGGTTGCGCAGGTTGCCCGCCCAGTAGGCGCCGTCGCGGGGGGCGTCGCCGCGCGGGTCCGCCAGCGACGTCGAGTACACCGGCAGCGAGGGTGCCCCCGCGGTCAGGTCGTGCGCGGCCGCGGCCAGCTCGCCCACCAGCGGGTCCATGTGGTGGCTGTGGAACGCGACGTCGGAGTTGACCCGCTGGACCACCAGCTCCGGGTCGGCGTCCCACTGCTTGACCACCACGTCGAGCACGGCCGCGTCGCCGGCGACCACCGTCGAGGCCGGCGCCGCGGAGATCGCCGCGCACACGCCCTCGTGCCCGGCCAGGCGCCGCTGCGCCTCCTCGAACGGCAGGTTGACCATCGCCATGGCGCCGTCGCCGGCGACCCGGCGCAGCAGCGTCGAGCGGCGGCAGATCAGCCTGGCGCCGTCGGCGATGTCGAGGATGCCGGCCACCACCGCGGCCGCGATCTCGCCGACCGAGTGGCCGATCACCGCGGCCGGCCGGATGCCCCGCTCGTACCAGACCTCGGCGAGCGCGACCTGCATCGCGAAGATCATCATCTGGATGCGGTCGGTGTCCCGCAGGTCGCCGTCGAGCAGCGCCTTGCGCGGCGAGACCCCGGCCTCCTCGAGGAAGATCGGCTCCAGCTCGTCGAGCACCCGGCCGAACGCGGGCTCGGTGGCGAGCAGTTCGCGGCCCATGCCGATCCACTGCGAGCCGTGCCCGGAGAACACCCAGACCGCGCCCTTCGCGGCGCCCTCGAGCGGCTGGCCCGCGGTGATCCCGTCCCCGGGCTCGTCGACCTCGACCTGGCGCAGCCGCGCGATCAGCTCGGCCTGCCCGGTGGCGACGATGCCGGTGCGGTGGGTGAGGTGGCTGCGCCGGCGGGTCAGCGTGTAGGCGACGTCGGCGAGCTCCGCGTCCGCGGCCCGCAGCCCGTCGCCGGAGAGCCAGTCGGCCAGCCGGGCGGCGTACTCGCGGACGGCGTCGGGCGAGTTGCCCGACAGCGGGTAGACGCGCTGCGCGGTGCCCTTGTCCAGCGCGGTGATCGGCTGCTCGGGCCGGGGCGCCTGCTCCAGCACGAGGTGCGCGATCGTGCCGCCGTAGCCGTACCCGGACACACCCGCGCGGCGCGGGCCGGCGGTGCTGGGCCACGGGGTGAGGTCGGTGACCACGCGCAGCCCCGAGTCGTGCCACGGGATGTCGGGGTTGGGCGTGTCGAAGTTGAGGCTCGGCGGGATGGCCGCGTGCTCGATCGCGAGCACGGCCTTGATCACCCCGGCGATGCCGGACGCGGCCTCGAGGTGGCCGATGTTGGACTTGACCGAGCCGATGAGGCACGGCCGGTCGGCGGGCCGGCCGGCGCCGTAGACCGCGGCGATCGCGGCGGCCTCGATCGGGTCGCCGGCCCGGGTGCCGGTGCCGTGCGCCTCGACGTAGTCCACCGACTCGGGCGCGACCCCGGCCTGCTCGCAGGCCAGCCGCAGCATCTGGGTCTGCGCCTCGCCGCTGGGCGCCATGATCCCGTTGGTCCTGCCGTCCTGGTTGACCGCGCTGCCGCGGACCACCGCGAGCACCCGGTCGCCGTCGCGGCGCGCGTCGGACAGCCGCTTGAGCACGACGATCCCGCAGCCCTCGCCGCGGCCGTAGCCGTTGGCGGACGCGTCGAAGGACTTGGACCGGCCGTCGGGGGCGAGCGCGCCCGCGGTGTCCATCACCATCGTGAGGCCGGGCGCGACCATCAGCATCACGCCGCCGGCGATCGCGACCGGGGTCTCGCCCAGGCGCAGGCTCTGGCACGCGAGGTGCAGCGCCACCAGCGAGGACGAGCACGCCGTGTCGACGACCATGCTGGGGCCGTGCAGGTCGAGCACGTAGGAGACCCGGTTGGCCACCGCGCACATCGAGGAGCCGATGCCGGTCCACGCCTCGATCCGGGGCAGGTCCTCCAGCAGCTTGCGGCCGTGGTCGTCGGTGTTGACGCCGATGAACACGCCCGCGTTGGAGCCGGCGAGGTCACCCGGCACGATCCCCGCGTGCTCCAGCGCCTCCCAGCTCACCTCCAGCGCCATCCGCTGCTGCGGGTCCATCAGCGTCGCCTCGCGGGGCGACACGCCGAAGAACGCCGCGTCGAAGGCGTCCACATTGGACACGAAGCCGCCGAGCTTGGTGAGCTTGCGCACCGCCGCGGCGTTCTCCGGCCCGGCCTCGTAGTGCGCCCACCGCTGCGCCGGGACCTCGCCGATCGCGTCGAAGGAGTCCATCAGGGAGTTCCAGAACGCTTCGGGTGAGTTGACGTCGCCGGGTAACCGGCAGCCCATCCCCACGATCGCGATGGGCTCCGGTGCGTCTGGCTGCCGATCGACTCCGCTCGAGGTTGCCATCGTCTTACTCGTCCTCCTCAACGCGGGACCTGGAACCACGGTCAGTCTGCGGTGGCCGGTGTCCCGGGAGCATCGGTCGGCGATCCCCTGCGGGCTGGGATCAAAGCCCGCTCGCGATCGGATCGAGCACGCTGCCGCCGGCCCGTTTCCCCTGGTTGAATGGCCGGTATGAGCGAGCAGGATGTCCTGGCGGTACTCGACGAGTTCGCCGCCGCGGAACTGAAGGCCGACACCGGCGCCCTCGAGGGGCTGCTCGCCGCCGACTTCCTCGGCGTGGGCCCGCTCGGGTTCGTGCTCACCAAGGACCAGTGGCTCGACCGCTACCTCAGCGGCGCGCTCGTGCCGGCCGCGTTCGAGCTGCGGGACGTCGGCGTGCGGGAGTACGGCGACACCGCGGTCGCGCTGGCCGTCCAGAAGCAGGAGGGCAGCTACCACGGCCACCCGGCGAACGGCGAGTTCCGCGCGGTGCTGGTGCTGACCAGGCAGGAGGGCGGCTGGGTGATCGTGAGCTGCCAGCTGTCCGGCCCGCTCGGCCGCCCGCCCGGCCGCCCACCCGGTGGTGCGCCCGCGCAGAAGGCGCCCCAGGCTCAGTAGGCTCAGTAGGCTCAGTAGGCGATCTCGACCGTCCGCCGGAACGTCGTGGTGTCGGCGGCGTGGGTCAGCAGGTAGTGCGCCACGTCCGCGCGGGAGATCGACCAGCCGCCACGGAGCTTCTCACCCAGCGCGGTCCGGTACACGCCGGTGACCGCGCCCTTGGTGAGCCGGGCCGCGCGGACCAGCGTCCAGTCCACCTCGGAGGACCGCACCCGCTCCTCCATCAGCGTCATGTCCGCGTAGGGCTTGGCCAGGATGCGGTGCAGCAGGAACCGCGCGACGACCCACTCGGCCACCTGCCGCGGCGCCGGGAGCTCCAGCGACGCCGTCGACACGATCATGAGCCGCCGGGCGCCCTCGGCGCGCATCGCGTCGACGATGTTGGCGGTGCCCTGCGAGTAGACGGTCGTGGCGTGCCGGTGCATGCCGATGCCCAGCGCCGAGACCACGACCTCCGCGCCCGCCACCGCCCGGCCGACCGCGGCGGGGTCCAGCACGTCGCCGGCCACCACGTCGATCCGCTCCCCGAGCCCGCCGAGCGCCTCGGGCCGGCGGGCCAGCGCGGTCACCTTGTCACCGACCCCGAGCGCCTGCTCGATCACGCTGCGCCCGGTACCCCCGGTCGCGCCGAACACGGCCAGCCGCATGGCTTTCTCCTCTGCGAGTCGACCGCCCGTGACGCCACCCGCGGGGATCGTGGGTGGCGTCACGGGCGATGGGGATGAGGCGGGCTCAGGCCGCCTGCTGGCCCTCGGTCGCCGCCCGCACAGCGGCGACGAGGTCCGCGCGGCTCGCGCCCGGCAGCTGCGGCGGCGGACCGCCGGACAGCGCCTTGCCGACCCGCTCCTTGATCTCGTCGTTGGCGTACAGCTCCGCGGGCGACACCAGCGACATCATCACCTGCGCGACCCGGCGCCAGATCTCGACGTCCTTCGTGGACGCCGCGACCACCGTGCCGAAGGTGACCACGCCGGGCGGCGGCTGCTGCGGCCGCTCACCCTTGACGGTCGCCTCCCACAGCCCGGCCCGGCCGCGGTCGTTCGCGATCGACTCGCCGAGCCACGGGGCGAGCAGCGCCTTGCTCGCGCCGGCGAACCTCGCCGCCTGAGCCCGGTCCACGCTCGGGTGCGCGGCGAGCAGATCCACCAGCTCGAAGACGTGCGCCAGCGCCAGCGAGACACCCCGCCCGTAGGCCGGGTTGGTCGTGCACACCGAGTCGCCCAGGCCGTAGAAGCCGACCGGCAGGTCGCCGGCGGGGTCGGCGAGGCGGGAGCTGTTGTCCAGCCCGCCCATGGCGTACACCGGGGAGATCGGCTCGGAGTTGCCGGGCGCGACCCATCCGGCGAGCAGGGGGGTGGCCCTGATCGCCGCGGTGAACGCTTCTTCGGTGCGCAGTGCCTTCATCTCCTTGTCGTCCGGCAGGACGCCGAGGGAGATGGAGAACGTGTCGCCGTCGCCGAGGAACAGCACGGCGGTGTAGCTGTCCCACAGCCCGCCGGCGCCGAACCCGCGGTTGAGCGGGCCGGGCGGCGCGGGGGTGAGCCGGCGGTAGTAGCGGGTGTAGTAGGTGATCCGGCAGCTCTCACTGGTCTGCTCGGGCACCGGCAGCCCCGCGGAACCGAGCCACTGGGCGGCGGCGGTCTTGCGGCCGCTGGCGTCGAGCACCAGGTCGGCGGCGAGCTCGGTGCCGTCGTCGAGGCGCACGCCGGTGACCTGGCCGTTCTCGGCCAGCAGCCCGCGGACCGTCGCGCCGGTGCGGACCGACACGCCCGGCCGCGACAGCGCCCGCTCGCGCAGCACCCACTCGAACACCGAGCGGCGGCTGGTGAGCATGTTCAGCTCGGCGTCGGAGGCCGTGCGCTCGAAGTCGCCCAGCATCGGCGGCGGGTAGTCGGCCAGGTTGACCTTGCCCGCGCCCGCGGCGACGAGCGCCTCGTGGACGTCGGGCAGCCGGTCCCGCAGCAGGTTCGTGCCGCGCGAGCCGAACGCGTGCGAGTGGGCGGCCTGCGGCACCGTCGGCCGCGCCCAGCCGCCCGCCGCCTCGTCCAGTGTGGACGGTGGGGCGGCGGCCTCGCGCTCGACCAGCTCGACCTCGTGGCCGGCGTCGGCCAGCGCGGCCGCGGCGGCCAGGCCGGTGACGCTGGCTCCAACAGCGATGATCTTCATTGGCTCACGCGTTCCAGAACTCGTCGACGGCGTAGACGTCGTTGGGGTAGGTCCAGAACTCCTTGATCTTGCCGTCCACGATGCGCGCCACGTTGATGAACGGCATCTCCAGCACGATGCCCTTGCGCTCGTAGCGGGTGTGCAGGATGGCGAACGCGTGGTTGTCGCTCGCGCCGATCTCGGCGACCTCCATGTGGAGGTTGCCGTTGGTCAGCTCCCACATCTTGTTCGCGAACGCGGTGGAGTCCTTGATACCCACGTGCTCACCCGACAGCGGGTTGCGGCCCGGGTAGTGGTGCACCGAGTCCTCGTGCCAGTAGGTGCCCGCGGTCTCGACGTCGCCGCTGCCGAAGGACGCGTACACCTTCTCCATCAGCTGGATGTTCGGGTGGTCGGACATGGTTCGTCTCCTTACTGAAGGGTCAGGACGCTTTCGACAGGGAAGCCGGCAGGGTGGACCGCGCCGCGTCGACGATCTTGGCGGCGTTGGGCGGGAAGGCGTCCTCCAGCACCGGGCTGAACGGCACCGGCGCGTGCGGCCCGGTGACCGTGCGGACGGCCGCGGACAGCGCCGAGAACCGGTTCTCCGCGACGTTGCCGGCGATGTCGGTGGCGACCGAGCAGCGCGGGCTCGACTCGTCCACCACGACCAGCCGGCTGGTCTTCTCGACACTCGCGTACACGGTGTCGAAGTCGAACGGCGAGAGCGTGCGCGGGTCGATGACCTCGGCCTCGACGCCCTCGGCGGCCAGCTGCTCGGCGGCCCCCAGCGCCTCGTTGACCATCCGGCCGATCGCGACGATCGTGACGTCGCCGCCCTCGCGGACGACCTTCGCCTCGCCCAGCGGGATCGTGTACCGCTCCTCGGGCACGACCCCGCGGCTGCCGAAGTAGAGCATCTTGTGCTCGAAGAAGACCACCGGGTCGTCGTCCTGGATGGACGCCGCGAGCAGGCCCTTGGCGTCGACCGGGTTGGACGGCGCGACGACCTTGAGCCCGGGGATGTGCGCGAACAGCGAGTACAGCGACTGGGAGTGCTGCGCGCCGCGGCGCATCCCGGTGCCCCACATGGCCCGCAGCACCAGCGGCACCCTGGCCTTGCCGCCGACCATGTAGCGCAGCTTGGCGGCCTGGTTGAGGATCTGGTCGAAGCAGACGCCGGCGAAGTCGATGAACAGCAGGTCGGCCACCGGGCGCAGGCCCGTGGCGGCGGCGCCGACCGCGGCGCCGACGAAGGCGGCCTCGGTGATCGGCGCGTCGAACACCTTGTCCGGGAACTGGTTGTGCAGCCCGCGGGTGGGGCCCCAGGCGTGGCCGAGCGTGCCGTCGCAGCCGGTCCCGCCGATGTTGTCCTCGCCGAACACGACCACCGACGGGTCCGCGGCCATCTCCTGCGCGAGCGCCTCGTTCAGTGCCTCCAGGTAGGACAGCACTCGTTGCGGCTGGGTCATTTTCCGTCTCTCCGAGTCTCTGTAACGGGCGCGGTCAGTAGGTCACGTACACGTCGGTGAGCAGCTCGGACAGCTCCGGCGAGGGAGCGGCCTTGGCGTCGGCGACGGCCACCTCGACCGCCGCGTCGACCGTCACGTCGACCGCCGCGAGGTCGTCGGCGGACACCGTGCCGGCGACCGCGGTGGCGAACGAGGCCAGGCAGTCGGCGTCGGCGCGGAGCTTGTCGACCTCGCCCGCACCCCGGTAGCCCTGGGTGTCGAAGCCCTCCATGTGGCCGAAGAACCGGCCGGCCTTGCACTCGATGAGCGAGGGGCCGCCGCCGGTGCGCGCCCGCTCGACCGCGGCCTCGGTCGCCGCGCGGACCGCGAAGTAGTCCGTACCGTCCACAATGGTCGCGGGCATGCCGTAGGCCTCGGCCCGGCGTGCCACGTCCAGCCCCTGCAGGTGGTAGCGGGTGCCGGTGGCCTGCGCGTAGCCGTTGTCCTCCACCACGAACACGACCGGCAGCTGCCAGACCGTGGCGAGGTTGAGGCTCTCGGCGAACGAGCCCTGGTTGGCCGCGCCGTCGCCGACGAACGCCACCGAGACGTGGGCCTTGTTCAGCACCTTGGCCGACAGCGCCGAGCCGCAGGCCAGCGGCGCGCCGCCGGCGGCCACGCCGTTCGCGCCGAGCATGCCGCGCTCGAAGTCGGCGATGTGCATCGAGCCGCCCTTGCCGTTGCAGGAGCCACCCTCCTTGCCGTAGAGCTCGCGCATCATCTCGTTGATGTCGCAGCCCTTGGCGATGGCGTGGCCGTGCCCGCGGTGGGTGCTCGCGATGTAGTCGCCCTCGGCCAGCGCCCCGCACACGCCCGCCGCGACCGCCTCCTGGCCGGCGTAGAGGTGCACCGCGCCAGGCAGCTCGCCGGTGGTGAACTCCGAGTGGACCCGCTCCTCGAAGGCGCGAATGGTCCGCATGACCCGGTACGCCTCGATCAGTTCCTCGCGGCCGAGCGCGCCGGCGGATTCTGTCGCCATGGGACGGTTTCCTTTCCCAGTTCCCCGCGTGTTGTCTGCTTCGCCTTCGCCGAGGCTAGGTCGATTCGCCGGGATTCCGGGGAAAGGTCGAGCGGCCCTCGACCGCGTGTGCCGGGGCACTGTCAGGTGCTCGTCAGCGAGGTGTCGCCGTACTGTGGGAACGAGTCACGACCGACGTAGGAGGCCCCACGTGCACAGCAGCGACTCGCGGATCGAGACCCTCGCCGTCCACGGCGGCGAGCGGGTGCCCGGGCCGGACGGTTCCATGGTGTTCCCCATCTACCAGAGCACGGTCTACACGTCCGAGCCCGGGGAGAGCTACCACGACATCAAGTACCTCCGGCTGAACTCGACCCCGTCGCAGGCCTACCTGCACGACAAGCTCGCCGCGCTCGAGGGCGCCGAGGCCGCGCTCGCCACCGCGTCCGGCATGGCCGCGATCACGACGATCCTGCACACGCTGCTGCGGGCCGGCGACCACCTGCTGGTCGGCGACGTCCTCTACGGCGGCACGCACAACTTCCTCACCGGGCACGCCGAGGGCCTCGGCCTGAGCTACACGATGGTCGACCCGCACCGGCCGGACACCTGGGCCGCGGCCAGGCGGCCGAACACGAAGGCGTTCCTGGTCGAGACCATCACCAACCCGCTGATGCGCGTCGGCGCGCTGCGTGAGGTCGTGGCCTTCGCCCGCGCGGAGGGCCTGGTCAGCGTCGTGGACAACACGTTCGCGAGCCCGGTCAACTTCCGGCCCCTCGCGGCCGGCTTCGACCTGGTGTTCCACAGCGCCACCAAGTACCTCAACGGCCACTCCGACCTGGTCGCCGGCAGCGTCGCGGGCTCGGCGGCACTGGTCGACCAGGTACGCAAGAAGCTCAACATCTACGGCGGCAGCCTCGACCCGCACGCCGGGTTCCTGCTGGCCAGGGGCATGAAGACGCTCGCGATCCGGGTGCGCGCGCAGAACGCCAACGCCGAGGCGCTGGCCGAGTTCCTCGCCGGGCACGAGAAGGTCGCGCAGGTCAACTACCCGGGCCTGGCCGACCACCCGGACCACGCGCACGCCGCCGAGCTGCTCTCAGGCTTCGGCGGCATGCTGAGCTTCCGCCTGGCCGGCGGCGTCGGGGCGGCCGACGCGCTGCTGGAGGCGCTGCGGCTGCCCGCGGTGGCGCCGAGCCTGGGCGGCATCGAGTCGCTGGTCACCCGGCCGTCGCTCACCTCGCACGCCGGGATGAGCCCGGAGGACCGCGCGAAGGCCGGCGTCGCCGACGACCTGATCCGCTTCAGCTGCGGCATCGAGCACCCCGACGATCTGCTGGAGGACGTCGCCCAGGCGCTGGACAAGGTCTGACGAGCTTCAGCTCCACCGCGTTGCGCAGCACCTGCCAGCTGGCCCCGCCCAGCCGGATCTTGGTCTCGCCCCGCTGCCGGCGGCCGAAGGCGATGTCGTGTTCGGCGAGCACGAACCCGGCCGCGCGGGCGCGCAGCAGCAGCTCCAGGTCCAGTGCCCAGCCGGTCGGGTGCAGCGGCACGTGGTCGAGCACGGTCCGGTGGATCACCTTCAGCCCGGACTGGACGTCCAGGTTGAGCCCGTGCAGGCCCTGGATCACCAGGTAGGAGACCCGGGACAGGGCCCGGCGGACCCGGCGGGTGTCGTGCCGCACCCGGTTGGCGACCACCAGGTCCGCCGCGCCCGACCGGACGGTCTCGGCCATCACCGGGATCGCCTCCGGCGGGTACTGCAGGTCCGCGTCGATCATGCAGACGATCCGGCCGCCGCTGCGCGCGAACCCGTCGACCAGCGCGTAGCCCTTGCCCGCCGGGCCGGCCCGGCGGTGCACCACCACCGGGTGGCCGAGGGCCGCGGCCACCTCGGCGGTGCCGTCGGTCGACCCGTCGTCCACGATGACCAGCTCGTAGTCCCACCCGCACAGCGCCGCCCGGATCCGTTCCGCGAGCAGCGGCAGGTTCTCCGCCTCGTTGCGGGCCGGGACCACGATCGACAGCGCCGGCCCGGTCGGCCCAGTCAGTCCGGACGGTTCGGTCGGCCCGCCGGTCACGTCGCGGCCGCGACGGGCTCCGGCGACACGGCCGTCCGCCGCGGCCGCAGCACCTCGACCGCCCCGGCGACCAGCACCAGCACGCCCACCAGCACCAGCGCGTCGGCCTCGAGCGCGGCCCAGAACCCGGACGCGGCCTGCGCGCCGCCCGCCCCGAAGTTCGGGTAGGTGACCAGCAGCGGCACGACGGCCGTGACCACGGCCGCCGTTCCCCATACGGCCGAGCGGGTCCGCACGGCCGCCGCCGCGAGCACGATGACCACCGGGACCAGCCAGACCCAGTGGTAGACCCAGGACACCGGCGACACGAGCAGCGAGACGACCCCGACCAGCACGGCGCCCTCGCGCTCGAGCCCCCGCCGGTGCAGTCCGACGCAGATCGCGAGCCCCGCGACCAGCACGGCCACCGCGATGGCCAACCACAGGCCCAGCACGTCCGGGTCGTGCAGCAGCCGGGCGAGCGCGCCCCGCAGGTTCTGGTTGATGGGGATGCTCGGGTCGGGGTAGATCCGGTCGGTGTCCCACGCGTGGTCGGTCCAGTACGCCCAGGCCGGCCTCGGCATCACCACGAACCCGAGCGCGACGGTCCCCGCGAACCCCGCGATCGCCGTCCACGCCTCCTTGAACCGCCTCGTCAGCAGGAAGTACACGATGAACAGGCCCGGCGTGAGCTTGATCCCGGCCGCGATGCCCACCAGCAGGCCCCGGCCGCGCGCGCCGTCGCGCCGGCACAGGTCGGCGACGATCAGCAGCGCCAGGAACACGTTGATCTGGCCGGACCACAGCTCCTGGTAGACCGGCGCGAGGAAGATCGACACAGCCGCCACGAGCGGGCAGAGCGCCAGCCGGACCCACGTCGTCCGCAGGCCGACCCACCCGCTGACGAGCCAGACGATGCCCTGCAGCGCGAGGAAGATCCCGCTGAACCAGACGATCCGCAGCGCCTCCATGGTCAGCAGCGAGAACGGGGCGAGCAGCAGCCCGCCGAAGGGCGGGTAGACCAGGCTCATCGGAGCTTGCGGCAGGAGGAACTGGTAGGGGTTGTCGCCATGCCGGACGGCGTCCCCGCTGACCCGGAAGACCTGCAGGTCGAGCGTGGTGAACGGCCCCTCGTCGACATGCGGCCGGACGAGGAGCGCGAGCACGACCGATACGCCGACCGCCCCCACGACCACCAGCGCGTACCGCCACCAGGCACGCGCCGAACCACCGGACTGAGCAGCCATCTCCGGCCTCCGCTGATCAACTCGAAACATTTTCGGTTTTCCCGAGTGTGAGTTGACAGCGGCCCACGGTCATGAGTCAGGAGTCCCACCCGGCTGGGAATCCCCCGAAACGGTCATGCGGGCACGGTTCAGTCGCCGCGGATGGCCGCCTCCACCTGGCCGACGCGGTCGGCGAGCAGGCCCACGGCGCCGATCGCGCGGGAGACCGGGTCGTCGCCCGCACCGCCGAGGGCCTTGTCGCGCAGGTAGGCGGCCTTGACCTCGGCCCACCGGGTCGCCTGCGCCGGGGTGAGCGTGCCGCGCAGCTCGGCCAGTTTCAGCAGGTTCGCCTCGGCCCCCGCGGTGAGGGTCTGCGCCTCGCCCAGGTAGTGGTCGTCGATGACCGTCTCGAGCTCGGCGCCGTTCATCACCGGCACGATCCGCTCGGTGAGCTTGTTCATGTTCCGGTACGAGCCCTGCAGCTGGAACGGCGGCTCGGTGCGCGAGCTGTCGGCCTGCGCGGCCGACGCGATGTAGGCCTGGTTGTTGGCCAGCACCACCTGCTGCACGCGCACCACCTTGCGCAGCACCGACAGCACCTGGTCCAGCTCCACCGCCGAGTACGCGTGCGAGAGCTGGTCGGCGCGCACCGACTCGTCCCCCCGCGCGAGCCGCACCAGCAGCTCGATGTCCCCACGCTCCCGAGTGGACAGTGGGCCGAGCACCGGGTTCGACGTCAGCGCGTTCTCCACGTAGCTCAACGCGAACAGCTCGTCCCGGCCGGACAGGACGTCGCCCAGGTTCCACACGTCCGCGCGGTTGGCGAGCATGTCCGGGATGCGGAACCGCTTGCCCTGCTCGGTGTAGGGGTTGCCGGCCATGCACACCGCGAACCGCTTGCCGCGCAGGTCGTAGGTGCGCGTGCGGCCGTCCCACACGCCCTCCATCCGGCGCTGCGCGTCGCACAGCGAGATGAACTTCTGCAGTAGCTCCGGCGAGGTGTGCTGGATGTCGTCAAGGTAGAGCAGCGCGTTGTTCCCCAGCTCCAGCGCGAAGGAGATCTTCTCGACCTCCTGGCGCGCGGTGGCGTCGGGCGCGTCGGCCGGGTCGAGCGAGGTCACCTCGTGGCCCAGCGCCGGCCCGTTGACCTTCACGAACACCAGCCCGAGCCGGTTCGCCACGTACTCCATGAGCGTGGTCTTGCCGTAGCCGGGCGGGGAGATGAGCAGCAGCAGGCCCATCTGGTCGGTGCGCTTGGCGTCGCCGACCGCGCCGAGCTGCTTGGCCAGGTTGTCGCCGATCAGCGGCAGGTACACCTCGTCGAGCAGCCGGTTGCGCACGAACGCGCTCATCACCTTCGGCGTGAACTCCTCGAGCCGCAGCCGCGCCCGCTCCCGGGTGACCAGCTCGTTGCGGAGGCGCTGGTAGGCCCGGTAGGCGGGCACGGTCTCGAGGCGGAACTCCCGGGTGCGGGCGAGCACCTCGTCGAGCCGCAGCGCCAGCGTCCGGTCCACCACCCGCGGGTGCGCGCCGAGCAGACCGTCCACAGTGGCCGACAGCGCGGCCGACGAGTCGTGCCGCGGCAGCTCGCACAGCACGAGCGCCACGGCTTCGGGGAGATCGTCGGCCGCCAGACCCTCCACGGTGGGAACGAACGCGGACAGCCACGCCTGCACCAACTGGTGCCGGGCGGCGAGGTCGTCGCCGAGCGCGCGCAGGTCGTCCTCGAGCGCGCGGGCACCCGGCGCGCGGCCGAACCTGTCGACCGTCGTGCGCGCGCCGGCGCTGGTGACGAACCCGAGCGGGGTCGACGCCAGCTCCTCGACCAGGTACTCGGCGGCCAGCGCGGACGGCTCGGCGAGCCCCGCGCCGCGGTGGAACGCGCCCATCGCCGTGGCCAGCTCCGCGCACAGCTCGGCGATCGCCGGCACCGGGCCGAACGCCGAGCGGGCCCTGGCGAGCGACCCGGCGCGGGTCGACCAGAGCGTGCGGGTGGGCTCGTCGGTGCCGAAGCACCAGAACAGCTGGGCCGCGGCCCGCGCGGCCGGCGGGTAGCGCAGCAGCCCGGCGCCGGCGTGCAGGCGCAGCAGGACGGTCAGGATCGCGGCCGCGTCGTGGTCGTGCACGCCCCGCTCGTAGCCCTCGTCGTAGCGCGACTCGGCGACCCGGCGCACGAGGTCGAGCAGGTCCGGGGCCTCGCGCAGCCGGTCGAGCGGGGTGTCGGCGAGGATCGAGGTCGCGAGGTACTCGGCCCGGTAGACCCGCGCCGACTCCGACACCAGCAGCTGGTCCCAGAACGGCTTGGTGGCCTCGAAGGCTGCGTCGCGCACGGGCGTGCGGAAGTCGGTGCCGGTGACCGCGAGCGACATGCCGCCGTCCTTGGGCACCAGCGTCAGGTCGATCGCCTGGGTGTTGACCGCGAACCGGTGCCGGCCCAGCCGGACGGTCTCGCCGCCGTCCCCGTAGAGGTCGGCGCGGTCGCGCAGCGAGCGGCCGGCCTCCTGCCGCGCGGCCTTGATCCGCCCGGCCAGCTCCTCGGCCCGCACCGAGTCGTCGAGCGCGCGCAGCTCGTCGGCGACGCTGCGGACCTTGGCCACCATGGGGTCGGAGGCGAAGTAGGTGTTGATCTCGTCCAGCGAGGCCAGCGTGGCGACCCGGCGGTTGATGCTGGTGAGGATCCGCTCGGCGGAGTCGACGAGCCGGTCCGCGCGCCGCGCCTGCTCGTCGACGAGTGCCTGCTTGCGGGAGGAGAACGCCTCGTAGACGTCGGTGCGCTTGTCCGACAGCTCGGCGAGGAAGTCGTCGAACTCGCCGAACCGGGACTCGAGGTTCTCCAGCGCCAGCAGCAGCCGGCCGAGCTGCTCGTCGCAGCGCTGCGGCGTGTCGGCGACCGCGAGCGCGCCGGTGATCGCCTGCCCGAGCAACGCGAACTCGGCGGCGAACGCGGCCCGCCCCTCGGTGGACAGCAGCGCCTTGCGCCGGCCGTCCAGCGTGGCCCGGGCCCGGTTGACGCCGCCGAGCACCTCGCCGATCCGCTCGAGGATCTGGGTGCGCACGGTGGCGTCGGCGATGTCCAGCGAGCCGACGACCTCGGTGACGATCTCCAGCCCGCCGGCCTGCTCGGCGAGCCGCTCGCCCACCGGGACCGCCTCGGCGACGGTCTTGATCGCCTCCGCGTCGGCGACCAGCGCGTCGACCTTCTCGTGGTAGCCGGCGAAGCTGTCCGGCCCGCGCAGGAACTCCACCGCCCGGGTGGCGGCGGCGTCCAGCTCGGCCGTCAGCGTCGCGGCCAGCTCGTCGATCCTCGCGGTGTCCACGTACCGCAGCTCGCGCAGCGTCACGAGCCGGCCCTGCGCGCGGCGCAGCTCGGCGAGCTGGGCCACCCACTGGTCGGCCGACTTCGGCGCCTCGCCGCGGACCCGGCGCACCAGCGACGCGATCCCCTCGCCCGCCTCGGTGAGCTGCCCGGCCGCGGTGCCGGTGAGCGACTGGACGTTCTCGAACTCGGCCAGCACCTGCTCGGCGGTGGCCCGCACGTCGGCGACCGGCGTGCGCAGGTCGCCCAGCTCCGGCTCGCCGAGCCAGTGGTAGTTGTCGAACGCCCTGGCACACGCGGCGATCAGGCCCTCGAACATCGCCGTGGACGGGGCCATCTCGCCGATCATCCGGGTGACCGACAGGCAGTCGGAGATGCCGCGCACGAGGTCCGCGTTGCCGACCCGCTCCAGCGGCCCGGTGCCCACCGGCTGCGCCGCGGCGAAGCTGTCCGACACGTACGGCGTCTGCCACACCTGCACCGGGTGCACCCGGGTCGGCTCCTCGGACGTCGCCCGGAACGCGACGAGCGTGCCGTCCTCGAACAGCGAGTACCCGTGGCACGGCAGCGGGGTGGCGACCTCCTTGCGGATCACGTTGTAGGGCAGCAGCAACGTGCGACCCTCGCGGCGGGCGTGGAAGGCGTACACCACGTCCTCGCCGTTGGGTGAGCGGATGACCCGTTCGAACTCCAGGTCGTCGGTGTCGGTGTCGAACGTGCGCGACGCGCCGGTGGCGAGGTAGTAGCCGCCGGGGAAGATCAGGCCCTGGTCCTCGGGCAGCCGCTGGCACGCCTGGCCGATGCCGTCGAGGCGCACCACCGACCTGGTGCGGGTGTTGAAGACGAGGTGGCGCCAGGCCGTCTCCTTGTACGGCAGGATCTTCAGCAGGATGAGCGGGCCGACCCTGGCGTAGCGGACGTCGGCGTCGGCGAGGCTCTGCAGCGGCTCGTCGACCGGCTCGCGGTAGATGCCCTCGCCGACCTCGGTGTTGTTCTCGATCTTCACGGTCAGGTCCCCGTTGACCGTCTCGATGAACAGCTCGTCCTGGATCGAGATGTGCGGGTGGCGGCCCAGCACGTGGTTCTCGCGGGTGGTCTCGACCCACTCGAAGTCGTGCGGCGCGGGGAAGACGTGGTCGCGCTCGCCGGCGTTGTCGAGGTAGGAGATCGTGGCGCCATCGCGGCCTCCGGCGCCGGCGGGCCCGGAACCGACCGCCCACCGCAGCACCTTGATGTCCTCGGTGCGCGGCCCGGTCTGGAAGACGGCGAGCAGCTTGCCCTCGACCGGGCGCAGCTGCATCAGCCGGGTCTCCCGGTAGTACCGGTACAGCTCGGTGAAGTCGCGCCGGAACCGCTCGTCGCGCAGCAGCTCCGGGCACTCGTCCGGGCCGGCGTCCTCGAACCGGAAGGCGTCCCCGTCGCGGGCGAACCGGTGCAGCGAGAACACGTCGTCGACGGTCGTCTCCGGCTTGAGGCCGAGGAACACGTTGTAGCCGAACAGCATCAGCCCGCTCGCGCCGTCGCCGTCACCGTCCGGGATGGACACGACGTCACGCGGCACGCAGTTGTGCTCGGTGCGGATCCGCTCGGCACCGACGAGCCGCAGCTCGGTGCTGCCGAACACCTCGAGCCGCTGGGTGTTGAGCGCCTCGGCCCGCCTCGTGAGCTCGGCGGCCTGGTCCTGGAGCCGGGTGCGCAGCACCTCGTAGGTGCGCGCGTCCAGGCCGTCCTGTTCGTCCACTGTGGACTCCCCGGCCGCCGTGGCCGGGGAGTCCGTCACCACGTCTGTCACGGCTTCGGCGTGATCGCGGCCGGCGCGCCGTTGATCAGCTCCTTGAGCTGCCCGACATCGGCGCCGCCCTGCATCAGCTTCATCAGCAGCGCGGACACCGAGATGTTCTTGACGTCGTCGGTGTCCAGCGAGCCGATCATCTGCTTGAGGTCCTCGGTGAAGTTGGCCGAGCCGTTGAGCCACGGGCCGGCGAGCGTCCTCGCCACGTCGGAGTTCTCGACGAACCCGTCCACGCCCTTGCCGAGCGCGATCGAGCCCATGAGCCTGTCGAAGAACACGGTGTCGCCGCCGACGATGTCGATGTCGGCCTTCTCCAGCCCGGCCGCGAGCACCGACGCCTGCGCCGCGGCGACCTCGCGGTGGGCCTGGATGCCGGCGAGCCGGACGTCCTTCTCGGTCTCCAGGCGCAGCCGGAACTCCTCGTGCCCGCGGGACGCGTCGTCCAGCGCGGCCATCGCGGCGGCCTTCTCGGTGAGGCCTTCGGCCTCGCCCTTGAGCCTCTCGCGCAACGCGTCGGCGCCGGCGAGGGCCTTCTCCCGCACGACGACGGCCTCGGCGCGGCCGACCTTCTCGATGGCCTCGGCGTCGCGCTCGCGGACCTGCACGTCGGCCAGCCCCTCGGCGGCGGCCTGCGCCTGCGTGCCCTCGGCGAGCCGGATCCTGGCGCGGGTGTCGAGCTCGGCGGCCTGCTGGCGGGCCTCGGCGAGCAGCAGCTCCTCGCGGGCCTTGAACTTGGCGGCGGCCTCCGCGGCCTCGGCCGCCTTGATGTCCTTGACCAGGTTCTCCTGCGCCTGCGCCTCGGCCTTGATCACGATCGCCTGGCGGGACCGCTCGGCCTCCTCGACCGCGCGCAGCCGCTTGATGTTCTCCTCCTGCTCGGCCACGGTCTTGTCGACCGCGATCCGCTCCCGGACCACCTCGGCGACCGAGCGCTTCTCGACCTCGACCTCCTTGTCCTTGGAGGCGTTGGCCAGCGCGATCTCCCGCTCGCGGGCCACGACCTCCAGCTGGCGGTCCTTCTCGATGCGCTCGGTCTCGATCGCGATGACCCGCTCGCGGTTCTTCTCCGCGACCGCGACCTCGCGGGCCCGGTTCTGGTCCTGGATGCCGAGCGACTCGTCGGTGCGCAGGTTCGCCGTCTGGGCCTTGAGCCGCTCCTCGGCCTGGACCTTCGCGGTCTCGGCCTCCTCGCGGGCCTTCATCGTGTCGATCTCGCGGCGCTGCCGGTTCTCCGCGTCGGCCTGGCGGCGCTCCAGCTCGAGGATCGCCTCGCGGGCGTCCACGTTCTGCTTGGTGATCTCCTTCTCCTCGGTGCGCTGGAACTCGTTCGTCCGCACGTGCTCGATCGCCGTCAGCTCGGTGATCTTGCGGATGCCCTGCGCGTCGAGGATGTTGTTCGAGTCCAGCTGGGACATCGGGGTCTGCTCGAGGAAGTCGATGGCCGCGTCCTCGAGGCTGTAGCCGTTGAGGTCGGTGCCGATCACCGCCAGGATCCGGTCCCGGAACTCGTTGCGCTTGGTGTAGAGGTCGACGAAGTCGAGGTGCTTGCCGACGGTCTTGAGCGCCTCGGAGAACTTGGCGTTGAACAGCTCCTGCAGCGTCACCTCGTCGGAGGCCCGCGCGGTGCCGATGGCCTGCGCGACCTTCACGACGTCCTCGACGGTCTTGTTGACCCGCACGAAGAACGTGATCCGGATGTCCGCGCGGATGTTGTCCCGGCAGATCAGCCCTTCCTGGCCGGTGCGCTCGATCTCGATCGTCTTCACCGAGATGTCCATCGTCTCCGCCTTGTGCAGCACGGGAAGCACGACCGCGCCGGTGAACGTGACGTGCACGTTGCGCACCTTGGAGACGATCAGCGCCTTGCCCTGCTCGACCTTGTGGAACAGGCGGCTGATGGCGATCAGCAGGATGAGCAGAACGGCGAGCACCACGCCGATCGCGATGAGGACGGGCTCCATCGTGGACCTTTCTTGATCAGGTGGCCGGCGCGACCCAGAAGAACTCGCCGTCGGTGTCGTAGTCGAAGATCAGCGCCAGGCGGCCGGCGGCGAGCTCGTGCTCGCCGGTCTGGCGGACCTGGATCACCGCGGACGACCCGTCCGCGGCGGTGACCTCGGCCTGGCCGAAGTCGGTGGAGACCCGGCCGGTGCGGATCACGCACGCCCGCCCGACGAAGTCCGATCGGGACGGTTCGGTGCCGGAGACGTAGAGCTTGCGCAGGGGCAGCGCGACGAGCCGGGCCGCGAGCAGCCCGGCGATGACGGCGACGAGGAGCACCCCGATGCCCAGCAGCACTTTGCCGGCGCCGTCGAGGCCGGCCAGCGCCAGCCCGCCGACGATGGCGACGAACCACGCGAAGACGATCAGCACGGAGACCGAGACGGTGACCGGGACGCCCCCGAGCCCGAGCCCGTCGAGAAAGCCGTCGGTGCCGCCGTTGTCGCCGCCGTCAGTGCCGCCGTCGTCCCCGCCGGCCAGGTCGAGGTCGAGCGTGCCGAGCACGACCAGCAGCCAGTAGAGAACGACGACGGCGAGCAGGAAGGTGAACAGAACCGCCGGAAACGACAGCGCGGCGTCGAGGAACTCGCCCATGTGCACTGCCTCCCGCGCCCCACCCCGTGGCATCCCCCCGCAGGTCTGCCCGCGGCCGGGACTATACCCAGGCGGAATGCCCGTTCAGGAGTGGTTCGGGGAAAATGCGCGCGGTTGTGCGGGTATTTCCACCTCTCGGGTCACTGGTGCTGGCGGGTCCGCACGCCGGACAGCAGCGAGACACCGCCACCGGCGAAGATGACCTGCAGCGCGAGCTCGGTCCAGTCGACGCCTGGGGTGTCGGCCACGCCGATGAACCCGGCGACCGCGGTCCCGGCGACGGCCGCCACGATCCCGACGAGAATGGTGACGAGCAGCGACAGCTGATGCCTGCCCGGCACGACGAGCCGCCCCAGCCCGCCGATGGCCGCGCCGAAGATGATGGCCGTGATGAGCCCGGTGATCTCCACGAGTTTCCCTCCTCCGCTGTGGGCGCCGGTCCACGGGCGCCCAAGGATCAGCGTCACCCGCGCGGCCCCGCGCGGCATCGGGCATCACCCGGAGAACGACCCTGACCGGACCCTGGCCCGGCCGACCACGATATGGACGCCGTTGCGCATACGTGCATGTGAGCGTCGACTGGAGGAGGCCAAGTCCCCGACGAACCGAGGGATCGCGATGTCAGTCACCGATGAGCTGCTCGCCAACAACGCCACCTACGCCGAGACCTTCGAGGGCCCGCTGCCCCTCCCGCCCGCCAAGCACGTGGCCGTCGTCGCCTGCATGGACGCGCGGCTCAACGTCTACGGGGCACTCGGCCTGCACGAGGGCGAGGCGCACGTCATCCGCAACGCCGGCGGGGTGGTGACCGAGGACGAGATCCGCTCGCTCGCGATCAGCCAGCGGCTGCTCGGCACCGAGGAGATCATCCTCATCCACCACACCGACTGCGGCATGCTCACCTTCACCGACGACGGGTTCCGCCAGTCCATCCTGGACGAGGTCGGGGTGAAGCCGCCCTGGGCGGCGGAGTCGTTCACCGACCTGGACACCGACGTGCGCCAGTCGATCGCGCGCATCAAGGCCAGCCCCTTCATCCCCAAGAAGGACGCGGTGCGCGGGTTCGTCTTCGACGTCGCCACCGGCAAGCTCGACGAGGTGGCGTAAGGCGCCGCGGTAGGCCACCATCGGAGGCCATGTTGGGCGATGCCGAGGTGGCCACGAGGCTGCCGGCCAGGAACCTGAAGCGCGCGCGGGCCTTCTACGCGGACAAGCTCGGCCTCGAGCCGGCCGAGGAGCGGCCCGGCGGGCTGCTCTACCGCTGTGGCGCCACCAGGTTCGCGCTGTTCGAGTCGGCCGGCGCGGCCTGCGGCGAGCACACCCAGATGGCGTTCGAGGTGCGCGACATCGAGGCGGTGGTGGACGAGCTGCGCAGGCGCGGCGTCGTGTTCGAGGACGTCGACGTGCCGGGCCTGCGCACGGTCGACCACATCGCCGACGTCCAGGGCAACTACCCGTCCGCCGGTGTCGGCGAGCGGGCCGCGTGGTTTCGCGACAGCGAGGGCAACCTGCTCGGGATCGGCCAGCCGATCCGCTGATGTCCCGCGCCGGCGCGGGACATCAGAACGAGGAGCGGTTGTACTTCGCGAGGATGGCGCGGATCTTGTGGTCCTCACGGTCGGCCGCGGGCACGAGCACCTCGGTGACCACGTCGGTCAGCTCGGCGAGCCGCTGGTGCAGCCGGCGCGTCTCCTGCACCTCGTGCTCGAGCTCCGCGATCCGCTCCCGCAGCCGCCGCAGCTCCTCGTCCACGCCGACGACCTGGGCGAGCCGCCTGACCACGCCCCGGGTTCCGGCACGCAGCTTGGTCCTCAGCGCTTCCATGTTGCCACCAGCCTGCACACGTGTGGGTCCTCGTTCTTGTAGACGGCGAGGCCGTAGCCGGCCTCCCGATGCTCGACCTGGCCGCCGCGTGCCTCGATCTCCGCGACGACCACGTCGGGCTCGAGGTACTTGCGGAAGTGCTCGCCGAACTCCTTCTCCACGCCGGCGTCCAGACCGGTGCGGAACTCCAGGTAGAACTTCCCGCCGCGGCGCAGGCACATGCTCGCGAGGCGCCACAGGTTGTGCCGGCCGAAGTCCTCGAGAGCGTGGATCAGGAAGCGGCCGTAGAGGACCGGCGGGGTGTCACGGTGCGCGAGGTCGCCGCCCATGGCGAGGATCTGGCGGACGTCGTAGAGGTTGAACGTCTGGAACCGCGCGGGCAGCCCGTCGTTGGCGGCGGCCTTGCCGGCGCGCTCGGTGGCCGCGGGGATGTAGTCCAGGCCGAGGACGTCGTGGCCCTGCCGCGCGAACCACAGCGAGTCGCGGCCGGTGCCCGAGCCGATGTCGACGACGGCCGCCCCGCCCGGCTCCCGCTCGTGCACCCACTGCGCGAACGGCGACGGGTTGCCCGACACCGCGGCGCTGGACTGTCCGAAGTAGAACGGCCACCAGTGCTGGCGGTTTTCGTTGTTGCCGCGGGTCCAGCCGTCGAGCTTGCGGCGCACCTGGTGCGGCGTCTCGAACTTGAACGACGGGTCGGGGATGCGCCAGTGCGGGCCGTAGGTGATCTCCAGCAGCGCCTCGGGGTCGGCCGGCGCGGTGATCATGCGGCCCTCGAGCTCGATCTCCCCCAGCGGCAGCACGATCTCCGTGCGGAAGCTCGTCGAGTGGACCTCGGGCATCAGGTAGAAGGTGTCCCCGACGACGAACCCGGCGAAGACGTCGATCGCCCGGCCGCCCTCCGGGTCGGGGACGATCACCTTGAAGTCGGCGGAGGAGAAGCGCCAGGTCCAGTAGCCGGCCTCGATCATCACGCGCTCGAGCGCGAAGGACTCGCGGGCCACGTCGACCGGGGTGCGGTGGGTGCTGAGGTAGGCGACGTCGGCGTCGGAGTCGTGCGGGATGAACCGGCCGTCGCGGACCGCGCCGAGCAGCGCGCCGAAGGCGAGGAACGCGTCGACCCCCGCGCCCTTCAGCCGCGCCAGGACATCCTCGACGGCGTCGAGCAGCGCGTCGACCGTGGCCTGGCCGCGCTCGGCGAACCCGCACTGCAGGTCGCCGCCCTTGTCGACGATGAGCGGCCGGCCCTGGCCGTCGACGATCCGGACGCGTGCGTCGCTGTCGTCGAAGGCGTGGTCGCCGTCGAAGAGGGTCTCCTGGGAGAACCGCTCCCGGACGGTCACGTGGCCGGTGCCGCGCAGGAAGGGCTCGAGGTTGACCGGCCACGGGGCGAGCCGGTGCTCGCCGTCGGGCGTCGTGTCCCGGCCGGCGTGGAAGGACCACACCCACTGGTCGTCGAACAGGACGTCGATGACCGCCTGCTGTCCGGCGGCCACCCGCACCCCGTCGCGATCGACGAGGGCGAAGGCTGTGGAGGCGCGATCGTTTCCGGGCATGATCGCAGCACTCTAACAGCGGGTAAACGAAAGGTGGAATCCCCGTAAACTCAGGCGACCGCGCGGATCTTGAACACCAGCACCGCACCGGCCAGGCCGACCGCGGCAGCCAGCCCGTAGAGCACCGGGTACCCGCCGAGGTGGGTCACGATCGGCGCGGCCAGCACCGGCGCGAGAACCTGCGGCAACGCGTTCGCCACGTTGATCACGCCGAGGTCCTTGCCGCGGTCGCCGGCGGCCGGCAGCACCTCCGTCATCAGTGCGAAGTCGACCGACGTGTAGACCCCGAAACCCAGCCCCAGCACGGCGGACGCCACCACCGCGCCCGTCCACGTCGGCCACGCGGCGAGCAGCAGCGCGGCCACCGCCATCACGATCCCGGCCCAGCAGACGAAGCTCCGCCGCCGCCCGACCCGGTCCGACCAGACGCCGCCGACGACCACCGTGGACAGCAGGGTGGCCGCGTAGACCGCGGTCAGCACGAACACGCCGCCGTCCGGATCGTCGTGGTGGACCGCGTCCTGCAGGAAGTAGAGAAGGTAAACAATCGCGATGCTGTTGCCCAAGTTCATGAGGAACCGGGTCAGCCACGCCCAGCCGAAGTCCGGGAACCGCCGGGGGCTCACCCAGAACCCGCGCCAGTCGAGCGGCGGCCGCGCCTCGACGACCGTGTCGCGCCGCAGCGCCAGGTACGGCACGGTCGCGACCAGCAGGAAGGCCGCGCAGACGAGGTAGCCGGCGGCCAGCCCGCCGACCGCCGCCGCGAGGCCCGAACCGACCACGATGCCGAGCGTCTGCCCGACGCCGAGCCAGCCGCCCACCATGCCGCGCTGGCGGTGCGGCACCTGGTCGGGCACCGCGGCCACGAGCGCGGCGAACATCGCGTTCAGGGTGAGCTGCGCGAGGCCCCAGCCGAGCGCCATCACCACGATGTTCGGCGCGACGGCCAGCACGACGAGGCTCACCGCGCCGCCCGCCGCCCCCAGCGCGGTCCACGGCAGCCGCCGGCCCATTCGCCACGTCGTCCGGTCCGACAGCGCGCCGAACAGCGGGTTCGCCACCATCGACACGGCCGCGCCGAGCCCGACCACGAGGCCGAGCGCGAGCTCCTTGCCGTCCGGCGCGAGCAGCTGCGCCTGCTTGCCGAGCAGCACCTGGATCGGCCCGTACCACGCGGTGAACAGGCCCAGCCCGGCGAGCGAGAGCAGCGCGGTCCAGCGCGCCGGCACCCGCTCGGCGGGCTCGGCGAGCGTGGTCACCGCTGGGCCCGGATCAGCTCGCGGTACCAGTGGTAGGAGTCCTTCGGGGTGCGCGCGAGCGTCTCGTAGTCCACGTGCACGAGGCCGAACCGCTGCGAGTAGCCCACGGCCCACTCGAAGTTGTCCACAATGGACCAGACGAAGTACCCGCGCAGGTCCACACCGTCCTCGATCGCCTGCCGGGCCGCCCGCACGTGCCCGTCGAGGTAGTCGATCCGCCGGATGTCGGCGACCCGGCCGTCGCCGTCCGGGCCGTCGTTGTAGGCACAGCCGCTCTCGGTGACGTACACCGGCGGCAGCCGGTCGCCGTACTTGGCGACCAGCGTCGTCAGCACCTCGCGCAGCCCGTCGGGCACCACGGGCCAGCCGAAGTCGGTGACCGGGTAGCCCTCGATCGGCGGGAACTCGAACGGCAGCCCGTCCGGCAGGGCGAAGCCGTCGACCACCGGCGCGGCGGTCGCCGGCCGCGGCGCACCCACCCGGCTCGGCTGGTAGTAGTTGACGCCGTACCAGTCCAGCGGCGTGGAAATGAGTTTCAGGTCCTCGGCCACCGGTCCGGGCATCGCGTTCGCGTAGCGGTCCGGGTACTTGCCCAGCAGCACGGGCGCCGCGAACAGGTCGTTGACGAGCGCGTCGTAGGTGCCCGCGGCGGTGCGGTCGTCAGCCGCCTCGGACGCGGGCCACACCGGTATGTGGTGGTTGGCGATGCCGATGCGCTGCGCGCCGGTGGCCCGCAGGGCCTGGGTGGCGAGACCGTGCCCGAGCAGCTGGTGGTGCGCGACGGGGAGCGCCTCGAGCATCAGCTGCCAGCCGGGCGCGTGCGCGCCGACCGCGTAGCCGAACATCGTGAGGACCATGGGCTCGTTGAGCGGCATCCACAGCCGCACCCGGTCGCCGAGCTTGGCGCCGACGACGGTGGCGTAGTCGGCGAAGCGGTAGGCGGTGTCGCGGCTGAGCCAGCCGCCGGCGTCCTCGACGACCTGCGGGGTGTCCCAGTGGAAGAGCGTGACCGCGGGCGCGATGCCCGCGGCGCAGAGCTCGTCGACGAGCCGGTCGTAGAAGTCCAGGCCGGCCTGGTTGACCTGGCCCCAGCCGGTGGGGAAGACGCGGGGCCAGGCGACGGAGAACCGGTAGGCGTCGACGCCGAGCCCGGCCATGAGCGCGACGTCCTCGCGGTAGCGGTGGTAGTGGTCGGTCGCGACGGCGCCGGTGTCCCCGCCCAGCACGGTGTTCGGCCGCGCGCAGAATGTGTCCCAAGTGGACGAACCGCGCCCGTCGGCGGTGGTCGCGCCCTCGATCTGGTAGGCGGAGGAGGAGACGCCCCACACGAACCCGTCGGGGAACGCGGGGATGGCGGGTGGCGTCATCGGTGCCGTCCTCCGAGGCGTGATCGCGAACCGAGCCCACAGAGCTTGGACTGAGTCACCCGAACGGTCAAGGGTTCCGTTTGTGACACACCAGCATGGCCCGCCACAAGGGTCGGTGTTCTTCGCTAAGCCGTGACATGAAAAGGGCCGCTGCCGTGCGTATGCCCGGGAATACTGTCCGTCATGCGCACACGCTCCGCCCGGTATCCGCTGGCGCTGCTGACCGTGGCGCTGTTAGCGCTCACCGGCTGCGGCGCGGACACCTCCGGCGAGCCGGGGCCGGTGCGGTTCACCATGGTCGAGCTGCCGGCCGGTGCGACGCCGGTCGTCCTCGCCGGCACGACGGACGCTCTGCTCATCGGCGTGCGCCGGGACGGGGAGCAGGTCGTGCCGGGGCTGCTGCGCCGCGGGCCGGCCGGGGAGATCTCGGAGATCGCGGTGAACCCCGGCACGCCGTACGGGAGCAAGGCGTTCTGGTACTCGCTCACCGCCGACGGCGACCGGATCCTCGCGATCGGCGGGCGGCGCGGCGGCGCGCACGGCAACGTCCGGTGGAGCGCGTGGACCGGGTCGGACGCGGGCATCACCGAGAAGCAGCAGCCGTTCAGCACGTTCGGCGGCATCGAGGCGGGCGACCTGCTCGACGCGGTGCTCACCCCCGCCGGCCCGATGCTGGTCGGGACGTGGTCGAGCAAGCAGGTGGGGCTCGACATCCGGATCTGGACCACCGACGGCGACCTGTGGCTGCGCCAGCCCGTGGCCGGCACGGCGCTGGAGAACCGGCGCGAGTCGCTGAAGTTCCCGATGGCGGCGACCGCACGGCAGCAGGGGATTCTCATCGCGGGGTGGGAGCTGTCCGGCGGCAGGCAGCGGCCGGTCGTGTGGCAGTCGAGCGCGGGCGACACCGGTTGGGCCATGGCCGCGCTACCCGGCGCACCCAAGCCGGGGGCCGCGGTGGCGGCGCGCTGCTGGGAGTCCGGCTGTGCGATCGCCGGCCGGGTCGACAACACGCTCGCCGTGTGGTCGATGGCCGACGGCAGGTGGACGCGCGTGCCCGGCACCCCGCCCGTCGCGGTGGCCGACGACGAGAAGCTGACCGCCCCGGTCGACGTCGACGGCCGGCTCGCCCAGGTGATCAACGACGGCGGCGCGGTGAAGGTCCTGTCCTCGGCGACCGACGGCTGGACGGTCCGCCCGGTGGACGGCCCGACCGGCACGGTGACCGCGGTGACCCGGATCGGGCGCAGCCTCTACGTCGTCGCAGGCGACACCCTGTGGCAGGCCGACGTCGGCTCGTTCTCCGCCTGACCCCCGCGTGGAACCCGGCACTGTCAAGGCGTCCCTCGGCGAAGGAGTGCCATGCACGTGACCCGTCTTCGGCGCGCCGACCTGGCCGACGGCCTGCTGCGGGAGCCGGCGGAGGAGCGCTACGTCGGGAAGGCGATGGCCGTGATCACCACAGCCGTCCGGCCGAGCATCGCCAAAGTCAGCTGACAGGAGGCGATAAGGAAAAAGAAGTAGACGTAAAGCGGCCGCACTCGGCAACGCGAATTCAGAACCGCGCGGAAAAGAAACCCGTCGCGAATGCCGCCCCGCCTTCGAACACCACGCCCTCGCCGTGCCCCCAGGCCAGCCGAGGGCGCAGGTGGAGCCACCTCCGGCGGCTGAACATGGGCTGAAGAATTCAGCTCCACCTGAACATGGCCGGCTGCATTTAGTCGAAGGTTCAGCCGTTACCCCGCAGCAATCCAGCCGCCTTCATAACGTGTCCGCGGCCTCGTCTAGCCGCGTACTTGAGCAGCACTTCTGCTGCAGTGATCCCTACCGCCGGACGGTGTTCCACTTCAGCAGTGGTCGAGTAGATGAGCATCGGTCATCAATCCAGACCCCTGGCCGAGGACGTCGCTCCACCACATGAGCCATG
>NZ_DASWSJ010000379.1:0-36070 GCF_036402745.1 Actinophytocola sp.
AGCAGCCCACCCAGACCGAGGACGAGCATCGCCAAGCCTGCGACCATGGCACACCTCCTTCGCACTGCGCGATCCATGTCACTACCTGGACGTATGACCCAGCGTGAACGTTGCGCCGGCCTGGGGACAACCGAATTTCAACTCGATCTCGAGCGGGTCTCGAGCGCTCAACAGGCTGTGCACAGATCCATCCACAGGTTGTGGATTACCCAGTGATCGCCAAAACACACGTGGACCACTCGGGCGTCCCGAGTGGTCCACGTTGTGGATGAAGCGTCAGCCGAGGCGCTGCCGGAGCGCCGCCAGCTCGTCGCGCAGGGTGGTCGGCAGCTTGTCACCGATCTTGTCGAACCACGCCTCGATCAACGGCAGCTCGTCGCGCCACTCGTCGGCGTCAACCTTCAGCGCCGCCTCGATGTCCGCCCGCGGAGTGTCCAATCCGGACACATCGAGGTCGTCGATCGTCGGTACCCAACCAATCGGCGTCTCGGTTGCGGCGGCCTTGCCCTCGATCCGCTCGATGGCCCACTTGAGCACCCGAGAGTTCTCCCCGAAGCCCGGCCACAGGAAGCGCTTGTCCTCGCCGCGGCGGAACCAGTTCACGTAGAAGATCTTCGGCAACTTGGTCGCGTCGGCCCGCTTGCCGGTCTCGATCCAGTGCTGGAAGTAGTCAGCGGCGTGGTAGCCGATGAACGGCAGCATGGCCATCGGGTCCCGGCGCACGACGCCGACCTTGCCCTTGGCCGCGGCCGTGGTCTCCGAGGACAGCGTGGCACCCATGAACGTGCCGTGCTGCCAGTCCCGGGACTCGGCGACCAGCGGCACCGTGGTGGCCCGCCGGCCACCGAAGAAGATCGCCGAGATCGGCACGCCCTTCGGGTCGTCCCACTCCGGGGCGAGGATCGGGCACTGCGACATCGGCGTGCAGTACCGCGAGTTCGGGTGCGACGAGGGCTCGTCGGCATCCGGCGTCCAGTCCCGCTTCTTCCAGGACGTCAGGTGCGCCGGCGGCTCGCCCATGCCCTCCCACCAGATGTCGCCGTCGTCGGTGAGGGCCACGTTGGTGAACAGCGAGTTCCCGCGCTCGATGGTGCGCATCGCGTTCGGGTTGGTGTGGTAGTCGGTGCCCGGTGCCACGCCGAAGAAGCCGGCCTCCGGGTTCACCGCGTACAGCCGGCCGTCGTCGCCGAACCGCATCCACGCGATGTCGTCGCCGAGGGTCTCGACCTTCCAGCCCGGGATGGTGGGCTCGAGCATCGCGAGGTTGGTCTTGCCGCACGCGCTGGGGAACGCCGCCGCGACGTAGTAGACCTTCTCCTCCGGCGAGATCAGCTTCAGGATCAGCATGTGCTCGGCGAGCCAGCCCTCGTCCCGGCCGATCGTCGACGCGATCCGCAGCGAGTAGCACTTCTTGCCGAGCAGCGCGTTGCCGCCGTAGCCGGAGCCGTAGCTCCAGATGACCCGCTCCTCAGGGAAGTGGGTGATGTACTTCGTCTCGTTGCACGGCCACGGCACGTCCTGCTCGCCGGCCTCCAGCGGGGCGCCGACCGAGTGCAGCGCCGGCACGAAGCCGCGCTCGTTGCCGTCGTCGTCGACGAACTTCGCCAGCGCGTCGGTGCCCATCCTCGTCATGATCTTCATCGAGGTCACGACGTAGGCCGAGTCGGTGATCTCCACCCCGAGCATCGGCTGCTCGGCCGACAGCGGGCCCATGCAGAACGGGATCACGTACATCGTCCGACCACGCATCGAGCCCCGGTAGAGCTCGGTCATGATCGTCTTCATCTCCGCCGGGTCCATCCAGTTGTTGGTCGGACCGGCGTCGGCGGGATCGACGGAACAGATGAACGTCTGCTCCTCCACCCGGGCGACGTCGTCGGGATCGGAGGCGGCCCAGAACGAGTTCGGCTTCTTCGTGAGGCGGGTGAGGGTGCCGGTCTCGACCAGCTTGCCGGTCAGCCGCGTCCACTCCTCGTCGGAGCCGTCGACCCAGACCACCTCGTCAGGCATCGTCAGCTCAGCGACCTCACGAACCCATGACAGGAGCTGCTTGTGCGTCGTCGGTGCGCTGTCCACACCTGGAATTGCCACTGCCGTCATCTCGCTTCGTCTCCTGACTGAACGCCGAAATGCCACCCAGGACCCCGCTGTCCTGTCGAGCGGACACCGGCGTCCTGTATGAACGGCAAAGCTCCCGCCCGGGGAGCCGGACGGGTGTGCCGCGTTGGGATATAAAGAGGTTAACCAGATGAACGGCAGCTAACCGAGCCCTGACGTGTCGGCTCCCTCACAAGACCGATTCTGGAATCGATTCAGCACACATTTGTACGAGTGGGCTCCCACACACGCGGCGGAAAACAAGCGATCCCGGCGGGCCCAAACCCGCCGGGATCGATCGTTGTTCAGTTGTGACGCGCTGGTCAGGGACGCGTCAGCGCTCGGCCCACACGGAGTCGGAGCCGCTGGTGTCGGAGCTGCTGGAGGAGGAGCCGCCGGAGGAGGAGCCGCCGGACGACGAGCCGCCGGTGGAGGTGTTCGACTCGTAGCTGCCGTCGGCGTTGATGTGACCCTCCTCGGCCACGGTCCACTCGTCGGTGCCGGTGTGCTCGGCCACGGTGACGTCGCCGTCGGACTGGATGACGACGGCCTGGTCGGCCTGGCCGTCGCCGTCGGAGTCGGTGAACGCGTAGGTGGTGCCGTCGGTGTCGGTGACGACGGCGGTGTCGTTCTGGCCGTCACCGTCGGTGTCGTAGGTGGCCGGCCCCGCGTCGACGTCCTGACCCGGCATGTCGACGGAGATGTTCTCGCCGCCCGAGGACGAGTCGGTCGAGCCCGTGGTGTCGGTCGAGCCCGTGGTGTCCGTCGAGCCCGTGGTGTCCGTGGAGCTCGTGTCGCCGGAGCCCGTGCCGGTGGCGTCGTCCGCGCCGTCGCCCGTGGGCGTGGGCAGCGTGTCGACGTTGCCCTCGTGCCACTCGCCGGTGGTCTCGTCGTACTCGCCGCCGGTCACGATGTTGCCCGAGTCGTCGTACTGCACGGCGACATCGGCGGTGCCGTCACCGTCGGTGTCCGCGTACGCCATGTAACCGCCGTCGGTCTGGACGACGGCGGTGTCGTTGTGGCCGTCACCGTCCATGTCGTAGTTCTCTTCGACCTGGTACTCCTCGCCGTCGACCTCGACGGCGAGCTCGTCCTGACCAGCCGTGTCGGTGGTGTCGGTGGTGTCGTCGGTCGAGGTGTCGTCCACGTACACGGGTGTGCCCCCTTATTCGAAAGTCCTATGTGTTGTCGCGCCACTATGACTAACCGTAGGCCCGGTTGGTTCCCGGGCCAACGACGGTCCGTCAACGGCACCCGACCGGGTCAGGCGCGGTCGCGGACCGACCGGATGCTGGCGAGGAGCTTCTCCGCGCGTTCCCGCCCGGCGGTGACCTCGGCCAGGCGCTTGTTTACCACGCCCAGCCGCTTCGAGCGCTCGGAGGCGTCGAGTCGCAACGCCTTGTCGACCTCACGGAGCTCTTCCTCGATGCCCGCGATGCGCTTGCCCAGCGCCTCGTCGAGCGCGAGCGCCAGCTGGGACTCCGCCTCGATCAGCTGCTCGGACACCAGCTGATCCAAAGTGGACCGGGCGTCGGTGATCGACTCGGAGAGCCACTGCTTCATGTGCTGCTTGTCCGCGGTGTGCTTACGGGTGCGCTGCAACCACCAGCCGGCGCCGAGACCGATGACCGCGACGGGCGCCAGCGCGAGCAGGCTGGCCCCGACCCCCGCGCCCGCGCCGACCGCGCCGAGACCGGGCAGGAACCGCGCGACCATCGAGCCGGCCCCCAGGCCACCGGTGGCGCCGGTGAACACCAGCAGCTTGTCCTCCGTGGTCGGCTGGCGCTTCTCCGGCGGGCGCAGCACGACCGGCGGCTGGCCGGCGCGGGCGAACTGCGCGCGGATCAGCTCCAGCTCCTCGGCGGAGAACAGGTCGGCGAGCACGGTCTCGGTGACCCGGTTGAGCCGCGCGCCGACGGAGACGCCGATCCGGCCGGACACCATCTGCATGGCGGCGTCGACCTGGCCCGGCAGGGTGGGCAGCGTGTCGCGGTCGGCGGCGTCGATGGCCTGCCGGAACCACGACTGCATGTCGCGCATCTGGCGGGCCACCTCGTGGGTGTTCTCCAGGCGGGCGCGCTGGATCTCGCTGCGCATCCGGACCTGCCAGCCCTTGGTGGACGAGCGCCGCTCGCCGGTGAGCTCGTCCTTGCGGGCCCGCAGCGACTCGGCTTCCTCCTCGCCGGTGGACAGCGCGCGGCGCTCGGCCTCGAGCTTGATGTTGAGCTCGGTGAGCGCGGTGGACAGCGCGCGCATCGTGTTGGCCTCGGACAGCATCACCGACCGGCCGACCAGCAGGTCGGCGAGCGAGGTGCGCAACGCCTCGACGCCGGAGCGCTCGCGCAGCATGGCGGCGGCCTCGGCGTTGGGTGCCTTGCCGGCCATGTCGTACATCCGGGCGGACACCGGGTGGAACGCGGCACCGGCGAAGCGCGGCGCGTGCTCGGCGAGCAGCGCCTGGTCGGCCTCGAGGACCTGCCGCCAGCCGCGGAACTGATCCACTTTGGACAACGCGAACACGACGGTCTCGACCCGCTCGCCGACGTTGGCCAGGAAGTTGAGCTCGCCCAGGGTGAACGGCGCCGAGGCGTCGACGACGAACAGCAACGCCGTGGCCGACGCGGCGGCCTCGGCGGCCAGATCGCCGTGCACGGAGTCGAGCCCGCCGACGCCGGGAGTGTCCACGATGGACAGTTTGGCGAGCATCTCGACCGGGCCGTCGACCTCGACGTAGCGCGGCGGCAGCTCACCGGGCGGCAGCTGGTGCGCCGCCGACACCCAGTTGACGAGCTCCCCGAGGTCGACCGGCACCGGCGCGAGCTGGCCGGGATAGCAGGCGCGCGCCTCCCAGCTCTCCGCGTGGCCGAACACCAGGTAGGTGGCGGTGGCCACGTCGGCGTCCACAGGGGACAGTCCGGGTTGCCCCAGCAGCGCGTTGACCAGCGAACTCTTGCCGCGGTTGGTCTCGCCGAGAACGACCGCCGAGGGCTTGCCCTTGCGCTTGGCGCGGATCTCCTCGACCCACTTGGCCGCGTCCTCGTCGGCCTCGCGCACCAGGGCGAGGAGCTTCTCCCGCGCCTGGGCGACCTGCTTGGGCAGCGAGAGCTGCTGCTGGGCCGGTGCGGTCATTGGGCCGCCTTGCTGTAGACGGTGACGATGGGCGCGCGCAGCACCTCGCCGCGGTCGGAGAAGCCGACCACCTCCGTCTCGGCGACGAGCCCGTCGAGCGTCTCGTCGGTGGTGGCGACCGTGCCGCCGGCCTCGTGGAAGGCGGGGTCGAACCGGTTGCCGTCCGGGCGGACCGCGGAGACACCGATGCTGGCCAGCCCCTCCTCGATCCGCTCGGCCACCCCCGCGCTGCGTGCCCTGTCGAGCGCGTAGAGGCACAGCTGCACGAGCGACCGGCGCTCGGCGAGGGCCTGGTCGAGCAGGCCTGCGCCGGGTACCGGGTCGGCCGTGGACTCGGCGTCGGTGAAGTCGCCGCCGGAGAGCAGGCCGTCCGCGCCGATGCCGGCCTGGGTCAGGTGTTGCTGCGGCTGCGGCGGGGCGTGGTGCTGTTGCGGCGGCTGGCCGGCCGCCCGGGCCGCGTCGGCGATCACCTGCGCCTTGACCTCGATGGTGGACTCCGCCGAGTCGGTCTCGTCCACCATGTCCTCGTCGTCCTTACCGCGCTTGAACCAGGAAGCCATGTCCACACTCACCCCGCCTGTTCGCGAAGTTGTTGCCAGATAAGGAAGTATGCGCGGTGCACGACGTGCGCGACCCGGCTTTGCGCGGGTGTGGCGCCGAACGACGCGAACGAGCGCCACCAGCCGGCCCGCTCGAGGGCGTAGGCGGACAGCTCCTTGTGCGGGCGGCCCTTCAGGCCCAGCTGCTCGCCGATGTCGGCGGTGCTGCCCACCCGCAGCACCTCCTCGGCCAGGTCCTCCGGCATCGCCACCGCGCCGGAGGTGACCAGGGTGAGCGCCTCGAGCAGCCGCAGCTGGTGTGCCTCGGGCTTGGCCAGCAGCACCTCGATGGCGTCGTGCACGCGCTGCCGCTCGCCCGGGTCGCCGGAGGCGTGCGCCAGCGCGGTGACCGACGCGAGCGCGGCGGCCGCCTTGATGCCGTCGGCTCTGGCCCGGAACACCGCGTCGAGCCGGCCGCGCACGCCGGCGAGGCCGGAGGCGTTGAGCAGCGTGCGGCGCAGCGAGCCGGCGGTGAGCTCGGGGTCGGCCCGCAGCGCGTCGACGGCGACGCGGACGCCGTAGAGGTCGAGCTTCTCGAGCAGCCGGGTCCTGGTGCCGGCCGGGACCTCGCAGTCCCAGGTGGCGAAGATGTCCGCGGACATCAGCATGGTCTCCCACGTCGCGTCGTCCAGTTTGGACAGCGAGCGGAGCGCGTCGGCGTCGGCGGAGGTGAACCCGCCGGACTCGGCGGACTCGGCCAGCAGGCCGATGACCGGGATGACGTCGGCCACCCGCGGCTTGAGGGTCTGCGCCTGCTTCTCGGCGAGCAGGCTGGCGGCCTTCCACACGTCGCCGTCGGAGCCGGTGACGGACTCGGGCGTGATGGTGTCGGCCTTGTTGAGCACGGCGATGGCGTTGACCGGGCCGGCCTCGCGGCTGGCGGTGGCGGCGGTGAACGCGGCGAGCGCCTGCTGGTCGTCGGCGCGCACGCCCTGGGTGACGACGTAGAGCACGGCCTCCGCGCCCGCGACGGCGTTGCGCGAGGTGTCGTCGAGCTCGTCGTCATCATCGTCGTCGCCGCCGTTGTCGCTGCCGCTGCCGGCCGCCGCGTCGGGCTTGCGGTGCTTGGCGGCGCCGAGGAGCTGCTCGGTGCGCTTGACCGAAGCGTCGTCGAGCGAGCCGAGGCCCGGGGTGTCGATGACCGTGAGATCACGCAGGACGGCGTTGGTGAGGTAGGCCTCCAGGTGCGACACCTTGTCGAAGTCGACCTCGAGGTCGTTGGGGATCATGCCGCCCGCGTCGAACGGCAGCACCTGCTTCTTGCCGTCGAGGAAGATCAGCTCGACGCGGTCGACGGTGCCGTACTGGAAGCGGGTGACCAGCCGCGTGCACTCGCCGACGTCGGTGGGCGCGACCCGGCGTCCGATCAACGCGTTGACCAGCGTGGACTTGCCGGACTTGATCCGGCCGGCGACCGCGACCTGCAGCGGCGCGGACAGCCGGCGCAGGACCTCGCGGAACCCGGCGGCGGTGCGCGCGGACACCTGCGGCTGCAGCCGGGTGCACAGGTTGGCAACCGCGGCCGACAACGGACCGGCGAGATGCTGCTGCTCGGTAGCCGTCGTCACGCGTCACTCCCCTCGAACGGCACGGCGATGCACGACTGATCGTGCCATGACGGGCCGACACCCGGGGGCCGGTCCTACCGAACAGGTGGGGTTGTCGCGGCCACGCGGCGAGCACGGCCTCGGCGGCGGCGCCGGGATCGGCGCCGAGCTCGGCCGCCCGGGCGGCGTAGCCGGCGGCGAGCACGGCGAGCGGGTCCCCGGCGGGGAGCGGGTCGGCAGGGGCGGCGGCGACCACCGTGCCCGCCCGGCGCGCTGTGTGCAGCACGCCCGTGGTCTCGAGCTGGCGGTAGACCCGGGCGACCGTGCCGGCGGCGAGCCCGAGGTCGCCGGCCAGCTGGCGGATGGCCGGCAGCCGGCTGCCCACCGGCAGCGCGCCCGTCCGCACGAGGTGCAGCAGCTGGTCGCGGACCTGGCGCCACGGCGCGATCCCGTTGTCCGGGTCGACGACGATCCTCGGCGCGGCGACCGTGATGGCCGTCGGCACCACCGTGTTCTCCAGCCACCGCGAGTCCACGAGCACCTCTGTCTGTATCGAGTCTTTGATACAAACAGACCCGGCCGTCAACCCTGCGGCGTACCGGCCGTGCGACCTGCGCCTGACGCCGAGCCATGCCGTCGCTGCTTACGCTTTGCTTGTGCGCCGGTTCAGCCTGTGGATGAAGGCACACCCGATGGTGGGTGACAGCCTGCTCGCCGGCCTGCTCGCGGTCTTCGACCTGCTGATCTTCGTGACCCGGGTTCAGGCGGAGAACAATGCGGCGCCGCCGCCGCAGCCCTGGTTCGTGACGGTGCCGATCATCCTCGGCGTGGTCGTGCCGCTGGTGTTCCGGCGCAAGTACCCGGTGCTGGCCGCGTACACCACGCTGTTCGTCGGCATCCCGCACTCGGCGCTCGAGCTCGGCCTCTCGAGCCTGTTCGCCTCCTGCATCATGCTGTACACGCTGGTCGCGTACGTGGGCCGCAAGCCCGCGCTGCTCTACGCGCTGGCCAACGCGGTGATCAGCGGCATCCAGATTCCGCTGCAGTACGACTCGACCGAGGCGCGGGTGGTGCCGCTCATCGTGGTGGCGCTGCTCCTCGGGCTGTGCTGGGCGCTCGGCGAGTTCGTCGGCGCCCGCCGGGCCTACCAGGCGGAGGTGGAGCAGCGGCTCGCGCTGCTGGAGGTCGAGCGCGACCACCAGGCGCGGATGGCCGTCGCGGCCGAGCGCGCGCGGATCGCCCGCGAGCTGCACGACGTCGTGGCGCACGCGGTGAGCGTGATCGTCGTGCAGGCCGACGGCGCCGCCTACGCCGTGCACACCCAGCCGGAGCTGGCCGAGCGCGCGGTGAAGACGATCTCCTCGATCGGCCGCGAGGCGCTGACCGAGCTGCGCCGGCTGCTGGGCGTGCTGCGCAGCGAGGAGGCCGGTGGCGAGCTGACCCCGCAGCCGGGCACCCAGTCGCTGTCCGAGCTCGCCGAGCGGGTGCGTGCGGTCGGGCTGCCGGTGCGGCTGGAGATCGTGGGCAACGTCGACGACCTGCCCGCCGGCGTGGGCCTCGGGATCTACCGGATCGTGCAGGAGGCGCTGACCAACTCGCTCAAGCACGCCGGCCAAGGGACGAAGGCGGTGGTCCGGGTGGAACGCACCGGTGACCGGGTGGACCTCGACATCACCGACGACGGCCGGCAGACCGCGCACTCGCTCGTCGGGGTCTCCGGCGGCAACGGGCTGATCGGCATGCGGGAACGCGCGCTGGTGTTCGGCGGCTCGCTCGACGCGGGCCCGCGGCCGGGTGGCGGCTGGCGGGTTCGCGCGAGGCTGCCCCTGGCGACGGAGTAAGGCACTACGTTGACCTACGTGATCAGGGTGGTGCTCGTCGACGACCAGGAGCTGATGCGGGTCGGCTTCCGCATGGTGCTCGGCGCGCAGGAGGACATGGAGATCGTCGGCGAGGCCGGCAACGGCAAGGAGGCCGTCGAGCTCGCCGGCGCGCTGCGCCCCGACGTCGTGCTGATGGACGTGCGGATGCCGGTGCTCGACGGGGTCGAGGCCACCAAGCTGATCACCGAGCAGGGCTTCGCCAAGGTCCTCGTGATGACCACCTTCGACCTCGACGAGTACGCGCTCTCGGCGCTGCGCAACGGGGCGAGCGGGTTCCTGCTCAAGGACACGCCGTCGGTGCAGCTGGTGTCGGCGCTGCGCTCGGTGGCCAGCGGCGATGCGGTCGTCTCGCCGAGCGTCACCCGCCGGCTGCTCGACCGCTTCCTCGGCGCCGCGGGCGGCGAGCTGCGGGACGCCTCGATGCTCGACGTGCTCACCGAGCGGGAGCGCGAGGTGCTCCTGCTCATGGCCCAGGGGTTGTCCAACACCGAGATCGCGCGCCGGCTCTTTCTGTCCGAGGCGACGGTGAAAACGCACGTGGGACGCGTTTTGTCCAAATTGGACCTGCGGGATCGGGTGCAAGCGGTTGTACTTGCATACGAGACGGGCCTGGTGCGTCCCGGCGAACACTGAGCCGGTGCCCCGGGGGTCGAACCCCTACCTGAGAGTGAGTGCGAATCAGGGTCGGCTCAGGGTGGTTACGGATCCCGCCACCCTTTTGGTTGATGGACGCTACTCCCAGAAGTTGACCTGAACTGGCGACCACAGGTGGACGTGCGCAGCCCCGCCGTACCGCCACTATTTCCGTCGATGGGGAACACAGACAACAGGGAGAGACCATGATTGAGGCAGTCGGCCTCAGCAAGCGGTACGGGAAGACGGTCGCGGTCGACGACCTGTCGTTCACCGTCCAGTCTGGAACGGTCACCGGATTCCTCGGCCCCAACGGCGCCGGCAAGTCCACCACCATGCGGATGATCCTCGGGCTGGACGCGCCGTCCGCCGGCAGCGTGCGCATCGACGGCAAGCGGTACCGGGAGCTGCACCACCCGCTGCGCACCGTCGGCGCGCTGCTCGACGCCAAGTGGGTCCACCCGAACCGCTCGGCCCGCGCGCACCTGCGCTGGCTGGCCAAGTCCAACAAGCTTTCGGTCCAGCGCGTCGACGAGGTCCTCGACGTCGTCGGCCTCACCGGGGTCGCCAACCGCCGGGCCGGCGGGTTCTCTCTCGGCATGTCCCAGCGTCTCGGCATCGCCGCCGCGCTGCTCGGGGACCCGCAGGTACTCCTGTTCGACGAGCCGGTCAACGGGCTGGACCCGGAGGGCATCCTCTGGATCCGCCGGTTCATGCACCGGCTGGCCGACGAGGGCCGCACCGTGTTCGTGTCCAGCCACCTGCTCTCGGAGATGGCGCTCACCGCTCAGGAGCTCGTGGTCATCGGCCGCGGCCGGCTCATCTCGCAGTGCAGCACCGAGGAGTTCGTCTCGCAGGCCACCGAGAACACCGTTCTCGTGCGCAGCCCGCAGCTGGCGCTGATGCGCTCGGCGCTGGGCCAGGAGGGCATCACCGTCCGGGACGAGGGCGAGAGGCTCATCGTGTCCGGAATGGACAGTGCGGGCGTCGGTGAGCTCGCTGCCGCCAAGGGTGTCGTCCTGCACGAGCTGAGCCCGCAGCGTGGCTCGCTCGAGGAGGCGTTCATCCAGCTCACCGGCGACTCCGTCGAGTACCACGCCGCCGTGGGGAACGAGGCTGCCGCCACCGTGCCCCCCGCCGACCTCATGCCCGCTGGGAAGTGAAGAGATGACTCTGCTCGCCGTTGAACGAATCAAGCTGTTCACCACCCGCTCGCCGATGTGGTGCACGCTGGTGGCCCTCGCGGTCACCGTCGGGTTCGCCGCGCTCATCGCCGGCGTCGACTCCACCAACCTGCCGACGATCGCCTCGAGCCAGTTCGGCTACAGCTTCGGCCTCGTCGTGATCATGGTGATGGCCACGCTGGCCATCACGACCGAGTACCGCTTCGGCACGATCCGGGCCACCTTCCAGGCGATCCCGAACCGGACCGCCACGCTGCTCGCCAAGACCACGGTCGTGGCGCTGTTCGCCGGCCTGATCGGCGAGATCGCCGCGTTCGGCTCGGTCGGCATCTCCAAGCTGATCAAGTCCGGCGCCGACCTGAGCATCAACACCGCCTTCGAGTGGCGGGCCACCGCCGGCATCGGCCTGGTCTACGCGGCGGCCGCGGTGATCGCGGTGGCGGTCGGCACGCTGGTCCGGCACTCCGCCGGCGCGGTGTCGCTGATCCTGATCTACTCGCAGCTGGTCGAGAGCCTGGTCGCGCTGATCCCGTCGGTCGGCGACGACATCCAGAAGTGGATGCCGTTCTACGTGGCCAACAAGTTCCTGACCGGCGACCCGGACGCGACCGGCCGGCTGGCCAGCGAAGGGCCGCCCGCATCCTCGGCGACGCTCAGCCCGTGGTGGGCGGCCGCCTACTTCGTCGGCTTCGCCGTGGTGATGCTCGTCATCGCGCTGTTCGCGGCCAACAAGAGGGACGCATAGCCAGCGCCGTGGACCGCCGCCGTCGCGCAACGGGGAAGCGACCGAGCGGTCCGCGGTAGCCAGGGGGAAGAGCCCGGGTCACCTTTCGGGGGGTGGCCCGGGCTCTGTGCTGATGTGAGACCGCTCTCTTGAAGGATTCCAAAAGTCGCGAAGCGGTAACGACTGGACACCCGCGTCCGATGAGCGAAGTGGGCCGGGGCCACGTGTTGTACACCAGACGGCGCGGTAAAGACCACGTTAAGTCAATGTGACCTCAGCCACAGCAAGCGGACAGAGTGGCTGTTCACGGGGTCATATCGAGGTGAACACTCCCGACTCGCGCCTAACTACATAACGTGGGCGTTCTTGGAGGTTGACTTGTGACGGTGGTTGACACCGGCCCGTTTCCCGAAGCCGCTTCAGCGGTTGAGCAACGACGCTCGTCCAACCCATCGTCGAGGTCCCAGCCGATCCCGGACCCCTCGTCCAAACAGCCCGCGCCCGAACCGTCGCCCAGGCGCGCCGGCGCGCTTCGCGTGGAGCCGCTGATCGGTCTCGAGTGGTCCCAGGCCATCGAGCAGTGGGGCGGCGAGGAAGCCACCACGCCTGCCGGAACCCGTCGCTCCTGGCTGCACCGCGCACCCGAGGTGCAGGTCATGGCGCTGTACCAGACCATCCGCCGCACCGACCCGGACGCGCCCGCGCCCTGGTGGCTGCGCGCGCTCGCCGCGGGCAACCTCGAGACCCGCGCCGAGGGCTTCGCGGTCGAGGACCGGATCGCCAAGCTGCTCTCCGCGCGGCCCGGCTGGGTCTTCGTGCCGTGGTCGCTCGACGGCGACTCCGGGTTCTGGGAGTACGTGCCCTCGGAACGCAAGCTCACCGAGCCGGGCGTGCCCACCACGCTCATGCTCACCGACCGCCACCCCGGCTGGATCGACGTGTACCGCGTGCACGCCGGCCCGACCCCGGACCCGGTGGCCGTGAAGGGGCTCGCCGACCTGCGCGCCAACCTCGCCCGCCTGGAGTCGCTGGCGCCCGCCTAGGCTCGGGCGGGTGGAGACGCCCGCCGATCAGACCGACCGCACCGGCCGCCGCACCGTGGTCAGCTTCGTCAACCGCGGCGGCCGGATGACGGTCGGCCAGACCCGGGCCTGGGACCGGTGCTGGCCCGCACTCGGCCGCGACGTCGCGTCGCTGCCGGGCGGGCCGCTGGACCTCGACGGCTGGTTCGGCCGGCCGGCGCCGGTGCTGCTGGAGATCGGCCCGGGGATGGGCGAGACCACGGCGTCGCTGGCGCAGGCCGCGCCGGAGCTGAACTACCTCGCCGTCGAGGTGTACCAGCCGGGCCTCGCGCAGCTGATGATGCGTGCGGAGTCGACGGGCATCGACAACGTGCGGCTGCTGCGCGGCGACGCGGTCGTGCTGCTCGAGCGGCACGTCCCGGCCGGCTCGCTGCACGGCGTGCGGATCTTCTACCCGGACCCGTGGCCGAAGAAGAAGCACCACAAGCGCCGGCTGGTGCAGCCGGAGTTCATGGCGCTGGTCGCGTCGCGGCTCGAGCCCGGCGGGCGGGTCCACCTCGCGACGGACTGGGAGCACTACGCCGAGCAGATGCTGGAGGTGCTCTCGGCGGAGCCGCTGTTGCGCAACGTGTACGCCGACGAGCCGGGCGGCTGGGCGCCGCGGCCGGCGTGGCGGCCGCTGACCAAGTTCGAGAGCCGGGCCGAAGAGGCCGGACGGGTCAGCCGCGACCTCATCTTCGAGCGACACTGACCGACATTGGGCGAAATGCCCGAAACTAGTTCAACCGTCTGTAGTGCCTCGCCACAACACGCCACACGACCAGGTAATTGAGGCCGCCTCAAGCGGGGCCGATACCCACAGGTGTGACCGCACTGCGCGATGAGGCCATTCCGTCCTCCGCACCTCTCGCCAGCGCCGGGCGACCGGCGCCGCGCGTCGGGGACGACCCGCGACCCGTCGTGCCCCGCAAGCGGTCCGCCTACACCGACGCCGAGGAGTTCCTGCGCGCGTTCCACCGGGCCCGCCCCAAGGCCGGCCACCTGGAGGCGCGGCTGGCCAAGGTGCGCGCGGAGATCGCCGCCACCGGCACCTACCGGCACAAGCCCGCCGAGCTGGCCTTCGGCGCCCGGATCGCCTTGCGGGACAGCGGCTGGTGCCCAGCCGGCGTGCCGTGGCGCGGCCTGCTCGTGCGCGACCTGCGGGAGATCCGGGACAGTGCCGAAGTCGCCGCGCAGTGCGTGCAACACCTGCGCGCGGCCACCAACGGCGGCCGGGTCCGGCCCATGGTCAGCGTGTTCGCGCCGGACACGCCGTGGCGGCCGGGCCCACGGATCCGCAACGACCAGCTGGTCCGCTACGCGGGCTACGTCGAGCCGGGCCGCACGCTGGGTGACCGGCGCTACGTCGACTTCACCACCGCGGTGTGCCGGCTGGGCTGGCGGCCACCCACCGGGCGCAGCGCGTTCGACAAGCTGCCGCTGGTGGTGCAGACCGCGCACGAGGGCGTCTCGCTGCACCCGCTGCCGCGGGACGTGGTCCGCGAGGTGCCGCTCGAGCACCCGGAGCTGCCGTGGTTCGTCGGGCTGGGGTTGCGCTGGCACGCGGTGCCGGTCATCAGCAACCTGCGGCTGGTCATCGGCGGCATCACCTACCCGGCCGCGCCGTACAACGGGGTGTACATCTGCCAGGCCATCGGCGAGGACGTGCTGGCGGATGACGGCGCGTACGGCCTCGTCCGGCACATCGCCGAGCGGCTGGGGCTCGACGTGTCGTCGGAGCGGACGCTGTGGCGCGACCGGGCCGTGGTCGAGCTCAACCGCGCGGTGGTGCACTCGTTCGACGCGGCCGGGGTCACCATCGAGCACGCGGTCGACGGTTTCCTGCCCGCCAACGGCGCGCCGAACCGGCCCGCGTTCCTGCCCTGGGACGACGAACCGTTGCGCTGAGTCGCCTGGCAGGATCGCGCGCATGCGTTCTCCGGTTCGGCTGCGTGCGCCCATCGTGCTGCCCTGTGACCCTGCCTGCTCCGTCCTGCGGGACGCCGTCGTCGACGTGACCGCGGCCGGCCGGATCGGCTACTGCGGTCCCGCCGCCGACGCGCCGCCCACGGACGCGCCGGTCCGGTCGCTGCCGGGGATCCTGCTGCCGGGCCTGGTCAACATGCACGCGCACAGCCCGATGACCGTGCTGCGCGGGATGGGCGGGGATCTGCCGCTGATGCGGTGGCTGCGCGAGGTCATCTGGCCGGCGGAGGCGCGGCTGACGCCGGCCGACATCGAGACCGGCATGCTGCTGGGCTCGGTGGAGATGCTCCGCGGCGGCATCACGACGAGCGTCGAGCAGTACTTCCAGACCGAGCACCTGGTGCGGGCGCTGTCGGCCACCGGCCAGCGCGCGGTCCTCGGCCCGGCGATCGTGGACACCCCCGGCTACGACTGGCGCGCGCAGCTGGCCGAGATCAGCGCCCGCATCGACGTCGACGGCCGGTTCACCGGCGAGGACGACCGGATCGAGGTCGGCTACGGCCCGCACTCCGCGTACACGCTGCCACCGGAGGCGCTGACGCTGGTGGGCGAGGCGGCGCGGGCGCGTGACGCGCTGATCCTGATCCACGTGGCGGAGTCGGCGGAGGAGGACGCGGCGCAGCGCCAGCAACACGGGTCGGTGCCGAGGATGCTCGCCGAGGTCGGCCTCTACGGCGGCCGGGTGCTGGCCGCGCACTCGGTGCATCTGTCCGATGAGGACATCGCGGTGTTCGCGGCCAACGGGGTGGGGGTGGCGCACTGCCCCGGTTCCAACGCGAAGCTGGCCTCGGGTATGGCCCGCCTCGCCGATCTGCGTGCGGTGGGCGTGGCGGTGGGCCTGGGCACGGACGGCCCGGCCAGCAACGACGACCTGGACCTGTGGGAGGAGATGCGCCTGGCGGCCATGTTCGCCCGACTGTCCGCAATGGACTCGGCGGTGCTGGTGGCGTCGGACGCGCTGCTGCTGGCGACCCGGGGCGGCGCCGAGGCGCTGGGGCGCACCGACATCGGCGCGCTCGAGGCCGGCCGCTGGGCGGACCTCGTGCATGTCGGCGTGGACGACCCGGCGTTCTCGGCGGGCCTGGACGTGGGCGACGAGCACCTGCTGGCGAACCTGGTGTGGGCGGCGGGCACCCGCCTGGTGCGGGACGTGTGGGTGGCGGGCGACCAGTTGATCGCCGACCGCGAACCGACCACAGTGGACAGGCAGAAGGTGCAGGCGGCGGCGGGCGAGGTGACCCGGCGGCTGGCCTCCGGCCCCCGGTAACCATTCTACCGGCGGCCACCGACTGTTTCGGCCGGCGCGAGCGCGGGCCTGTGGACAACTCCGGGGTCGCGGGGGCCCCCCGCTTTCCAGCCTATTGCGCGGCACCGACAGTTTCGGGTCGTGCGGGGCGGGGCTGTGGACAACTCGGCTACGGGCGTTGGCGGATCACGATCTCGTGCACGTGGGCGTCGGGTGGGGTCGCGATGGCGGCGGCGATCATGCCGGCCACCGAGGTGGGGGACATGTACTTGTCCGCCTCGAAGTCGCCGCCCTCGAAGTCGCGGACGGCGCGTTGCATGTCGGTCGCCGTGCGGCCCGGGTGGACCGAGGTGACGCGCAGCGCCGGTTCCTCCGCGCGCAGGACGTCGGCGTAGGCGCGGAGGGCGAACTTGCTCGCCGCGTACGCGCCCCACCGGGGGTTGGCGCGCAGGCCGGAGCCGGAGTTGACCAGCACCACGTGGCCGGCCGCCGCCCGCAGCGCGGGCAGCAGCAGCCGGGTCAGCTCGGCCACGGCGATGACGTTGACCTCGAACGAGTCGCGCCAGTCAGCCGCCCGCGTGTCGGCGAGCGCGCCCAGCCGGGCGATTCCCGCCGAGTGCACCAGCACGTCCAGACGCTCCACGCCCGCGGTCGCCGCCGCCACCGCGTCGGCGTCGGTGAGCTCGACCGGCCACGGGCGGGCGCTCGGCAGCGAGTCCGCGAGTGAGCCGAGCGCCGTCGCGTCGCGGCCGCCCAGCAGCAGGTCGTGGCTGTCGGCGAGCGCGGTGGCGACCGCCGCGCCGATGCCGCGGGACGCGCCGGTGATCAGGGCGAGTGGACGGTCGGTCATGGCCGCAACAGTAAGGGCCGCGGCGCGGCCGTGCCCGTGCCGTCAGCCGCGTTTCCCGTACACCGCCACCACCGACGGCCGGGGCTGGCTGGTGCCACCGTCCGGCCAGTGCGACAGCGGATTGTCCGCGCTGGCGCCGTCCAGCTCGCCCGGGTGCTGCACCGACACCAGCACGAAGTCGTCGGTCACCACGGGACCACACGTCTCCGCGCCGTGCGGCACCGTCAGGAACTGCTTGACGTGCCCGCGCTCACGACCCTCGACCGGCACCGCGAACAGGCCGTCGTTCTGCCCGAGCGCGTTGCCGTCCGTCGAGATCCACAGGTTGCCCTTGCTGTCGAACGCCACGTTGTCCGGGCACGAGATCGGGCTGACCTGCGACTTGTCGTAGCCGGCGAAGTAGGTGTCCGGCGCGGCCGGGTCACCGCAGACCAGCAGCAGCTTCCAGGAGAACCGGGTCGCCGTGTTGTCCCCGCGGGACTCCTCCAGCTCCAGCACGTGCCCGTGCCGGTTGGCCGGCCGCGGGTTGATCTCCGTCGGGCCTTCCTTGCCCGGCTTGCCGCGGTCGGTGTTGTTCGTCAGCGCCGCGTACATCCGGCCGGTCTTCAGGCTCGCCTCGACGTCCTCCGGGCGGTCCATCTTCGTCGCGCCGACCGCGTCCGCGGCCAGCCGGGTGAAGACGTAGACCTCCTCGGCCATGTAGCCGTCCACATAGGACTTGTCGCCCCGGGCGAGCGGGATCCACTCGCCGCTGCCGTCGAACTCGCCGTCGCTGGGCAGCGTGCCGGAGCCGTCGATCTCCGCGGCCGGGCTGTCACCGGTGAACCTCGCGACGTAGAGAGTGCCGGAGTCGAGCAGCGTCTTGTTGTGCTCGCGGGCGTAGCGGCTCCCGCCCTTCTTGAGCTTGCCGTCGGAGACGAACTTGTAGAGGTAGTCGAACCGCTCGTCGTCGCCCAGGTAGGCCACGATCCGGCCGTCCTCGGCCACGATGACGTTGGCGCCCTCGTGCTTGAACCGGCCGAGCGCGGTGTGCTTCACCGGGTTGGCCGTCGGCTCCAGCGGGTCGAGCTCGACGATCCAGCCGAACCGGTTGGCCTCGTTCGGCTCCTGCGCCAGGTCGAAGCGCCGCTCGAACCGCTCCCACTTGCGGTCGGTGGTCCCGGCCGGGAAGCCGTAGCGCGCCAGCCGGGCGCGCGCCACCGGGTCGGTGACCGCACCGGCGTTGGCGAAGTACTGGTTGATGTTCTCCTCGCCGGACAGGATCGTGCCCCACGGGGTGACCCCGCCGGAGCAGTTGTTCACGGTGCCCAGCACCACGGTCCCGGTCGGGTCCGCCGAGGTCTTCAGGTACTCCGAGCCCGCGGCCGGACCCCGCACGGTGAACGGCGAGCTCATCGTGATCCGGCGGTTGTAGCGCCGGTCGACTCGCGCCTCGAGGCGGCCGCGATGGTCCTGCTCGACCAGGACGACCGACAGTCCGTGCGCGGCCAGGGCGACCTCGAACTGCTCCCGGGTCGGGTTGGCGGCGGCGTAGCCGTGGAACATGAACGGCTCGCTCGTGTACTCGTGGTTGCTGACCATCAGCCAGCGGTCCCGGCTGCCGGGCACCCGGACCAGGCCGCAGAAGTCGTTGTTGAAGCCGAACTGCCCGGCCTGCGCGGCCGCGGTCTGGTTCGCGAAGTCGAACGCCGGCGCGCCGGGCAGCACCGGGTCGCCCCAGCGGATCAGCACGTCGTGCTCGTAGCCGGGCGGCACGGTCACCGCGTCCGCGGTGTTGGGGGCGACCGGCTCGAAGTCGAGCCCGGTGCCGCCACCGTGACCACCGTGCCCGGCGGGGCGGGGCACCGCGACGGCGGTGCCGGCGCCCAGCGCGACCGCCCCGGCACCGGCCACGGCCAGCACCGCGCCGGCCCGCAGGACCTTGCGCCGGTCGACGATCTCCCGAACGACGTCGCCGAAGTACCGGTTGCCCGAGGTGTTGGGGGCCTCGTGGGCGCACGCGTTGCCACACCGGTACTGGCAGGTCACCGCGGCCCGCCCGGCCGAATGGCTGGGCAGAAGCGGGAGGAGCCGGGACTTTTCGGGAGTTGCCACGCGAAGCCTCCTGGTCAGTGGGAACCCGACCGTAGGAGAGCAACCCGGACGAAACAAGACTAACGGGCCGGACCGTGCCCAAATCGGGCGCGGCCCGGCCCGTCGGAGGAACCGGTTACCTCTTCCAGACCACTACTTCTTCCAGACCGCGACGACCGAGGGGCGCGGCTGGCTGGTGCCGCCGTCCGGCCAGTGCGACAGCGGGTTGTCCGCGCTGGCGCCGTCGAGCTCACCCGGGTGCTGGACCGAGACGAGCACGAAGTCGTCGGTGACGACCGGGCCGCAGGTCTCCGCGCCGTGCGGCACGGTGAGGAACTGCTTGACGTGCCCGCGCTCGCGACCCTCGACCGGCACCGCGAACAGGCCGTCGTTCTGGCCGAGCGCGTTGCCGTCGGTCGCGATCCACAGGTTGCCCTTGGCGTCGAACGCGACGTTGTCCGGGCAGGAGATGGGGCTGACCTGCGACTTGTCGTATCCGGCGAAGTAGGTGTCCGGCGAGTTTGGGTCGCCGCACAGGAGCAGGAGCTTCCAGGAGAACCGGGTCGCCGTGTTGTCCCGGCGGCTCTCCTCGATCTCCAGCACGTGGCCGTGCTTGTTGGCCCGCCGCGGGTTGATCTCGACCGGGCCCTCCTTGCCGGGCTTGCCGCGGTCGGTGTTGTTGGTGAGCGCGGCGTAGATCCGGCCGGACTTCAGGCTCGCCTCGACGTCCTCCGGGCGGTCCATCTTCGTGGCGCCGACCGCGTCCGCCGCCGCCCGAGTGAAGACGTAGACCTCCTCGGCGGTGAATCCGTCCACATAGGACTTGTCGCCCCGGGCGAGCGGGATCCACTCGCCGCTGCCGTCGAACTCGCCGTCGGAGGGGACCTTGCCGGAGCCGTCGATCTCCGCGGCCGGGCTGTCGCCGGTGAACTTGGCGACGTAGAGGGTGCCGGAGTCGAGCAGCGTCTTGTTGTGCTCGCGGGCGTAGCGGCTCTCGCCCGTCTTCATCTTCTTGTCCGACACGAACTTGTACAGGTAGTCGAACCGCTCGTCGTCGCCCATGTAGGCGACCACGCGGCCGTCCTCGGCCACGATGATGTTGGCGCCCTCGTGCTTAAACCGGCCGAGCGCGGTGTGCTTGACCGGCGTGGAATGCGGGTCGAGCGGGTCGAGCTCGACGATCCAGCCGAACCGGTTGGCCTCGTTGGGCTCCTGGACCAGGTCGAAGCGCTTGTCGAACCGCTCCCACTTGCGCAGCGACGCGCCGCCGGTGATGCCGTAGCGGGTGTTGCGGGCCTTGGCCACCGGGTCGGTCACCTCAGCGGCGTTGGCGAGGTACTGGTTGAAGTTCTCCTCGCCGGACAGGATCGTGCCCCACGGGGTGACGCCGCCGGAGCAGTTGTTCAGCGTGCCGAGAACCCGCCGGCCGGTCGGGTCGGCGGAGGTCTTGAGGTACTTCGAGCCGGCGGCCGGGCCGGTCACCGTGAACGGCGTGGTGACCGTGATCCGCCGGTTGTAGTGCTTGTCGAGCTCGACCTCGAGGCCGCCGTTCCGGGCCTTCCCGACCGCGACCACGGCCAGGCCGTGCGCCGCCCAGGCGATCTCGGCCTGCTCGCGGGTGGGGTTGTTCGCGTCGTAGCCGAAGAACATGAACGTCTCGGTGGTGTACTCGTGGTTGCTCACCATGAGCCAGCGGTCCCGCTTGCCGGGCACCGGCACCAGGCCGCAGAAGTCGTTGTTGAAGCCGAACTGCCTGGCCTGCGCGGCCGCGGTCTGGTTCGCGAAGTCGAACGCCGGCGCGCCGGGCAGCACCGGGTCGCCCCAGCGGATGACGATGCCCTGGTCGTAGCCGCGCGGCGGGACGATCCGGTCCTCGATGTTCGGCGCGACCGCCTCGAAGTCCAGGCCGATGTCCTGCCCCTGGTCGCCGCCACCGTGCCCGTGATCGCCGGCGTGCCCACCGGCGGCCGTCGCCGCGCCGGCACCCACCGTCGCGACGCCCGCGCCGGCCACGGCCAGCACCGCGCCGGCCTTGAGCATCTTGCGCCGGTTGACGACGTCCTGGACGACGTCGCCGAAGTACCGGTTGGCCGACGTGTTGGGCACCTCGTGCGAGCAGGCGTCGCCGCAGCGGTAGCGGCAGGTGACCGCGGCTCGCCCGAAGGTGTTGGTGACTGGCAATAACGGAAGGAGCCGGGGTTTCTCGGCAGACACGCGATCCTCCTGATCAGTGGGAACGCGCTGACGCTAGGAGCCCAACACCAGCGGAACACGCCGAGCAGGTGAACAGCAGGCGAACACGTCGATCAGGTGATCGCGTCCTCGAGAATCGTGCCGTCGCGGTCACGCGCCGTGTACCCGAACCCCTCGCTGGCCTCACCGAAGTCGACGAGGAACCCGGTCACCCGGTCCGTGCGGCCGAGGAGCCTGACGGGCACCTGCTTGCCGTCGGCGCGCCGCGCGGTCAGCGTGGCCACCCGCGGGTCCGCGAGGAACACGAGCCGGTCCGAGAGCGGGCCGAGGTCGTGCGAGCCGTCGCCGTTGAGCGGCATCCGGCTCTGCACCAGCGAGTTCGCCGGTGCGGCCGGGAACCGCGGGAGCGGCTCGCAGGTGAACGTGGCCCCCTCGAGCGCGCCGCCGTCGGGTACCACCGTGGTGCAGTACCGGTCCTTCTGGAAGTAGCCGAAGGCCTGCCCGACCCCGCCACTGGTGGGGAACCGGCCGAGCTCGAACGGGCCGACGACGAGCCCCGGCAGCCGCGGCGCCGAGGTGGCGGGTGTCGTCGGCAAGCCGCCCGTCGCGGCCGATCCGGTCCGGGGCGGCTGGTCGTCCTGGTTCAACGCGACCGGCACGAGCACGCCGGCGATCACGACCGCGGCGGCGGCCGCGGCGAGCGCGGGGCCGCGCCTGCGGCCGCGACGCCGGGCGTCGAGCCTGCGCCCCAGCTCGGCGCGCGGGTCGGCGCTGTCCGGCAGCTCCTCCGCCAGGCCGGTGAGCGCGGCACGCAGTCGGTCCTCGAGCTCGATCATCGGCGGTCCTCCCCGTCGGGCCACACCTTGCGCAGAGTGGCGAGGGCGTGGTTGGTGGTGGCCTTCACGGTGCCGACCGCGATGCCGAGGGTCTCGGCGATCGCGTTCTGGTCCAGGTCGAGCCAGTAGCGGAGCACGAGCACCTGGCGCTGGCGCGGCGGCAGCGCGGCGAGGACCTCGCGCAGCCGGTGGTGCTCGTGGCCGGCGAGCACCTGCGACTCGGCCGACGCCGCGTCGGCCGGCCGCTCGGCCGGCGCGCGGCGCACCACCCGCAGGTGGCGCAGCCGGGAGCGGGACAGGTTGACCACCGTGCGGCGCAGGTAGGCCGACGCCTTGTCGGTGCTCGCGAGCGTGTCCCACCGGGTGTGCAGCCGCACGAACGACTCCTGGGCGATGTTCTCCGGGTCGTCCGCGCCGAGCAGGTAGGCCAGCCGCTTGAGCTGCTCGAACGTCTCGTCGAACAGTGACTCGAACGCTGCGTCGATTCCGGCGTCGAACCCCGCACCGGGGTCGGTGCGGGGTTCGTCAACGCTGTCGGTCGCCGTGTCCACGCCCCCTTGACGCTCGCCACGGCTCCCGGGTTTAGCTCAGAAGCCGATCTCCTCGCGGACCAGCACGACCGTGCCACGGCCGGCCTGGAACTCGCGCTCCATGATGAGCAGCTTGCCGATGAACGACTCGAAGCCCTTCACCCGCCACCGGTCGTGCTCACGCGGGAAGCTGTAGTGGCGCACCCGGCGCAGTGCCGTCTCCAGGTCCGGCACGATCTTCTGCGCGCCGACCACCCAGACCGCGCGCTCGGCGCCGGCCGCGTACGGGCCGAGCTGGCTGCCGCTCGCCGACACCGCCACCAGCACGCCGTCCTCGGTGATCGCGTGCACGCTGCCGACGATGACGTCCGGCGCGGCGCCCAAGCTGATCTGCGTGCGTACGTCGGTCGGGTCGACGTCGGCGAGCGCGGCCCGCACCGACCGGAACTCACCCGACTCGTCGACGTCGGCCTGGATGCCGGAGATCCGCAAGGTCTCGCTGACCGCGGTGAACACCGCCTTGTCCCGCGGTAGGAGGTCGCGCACCAGCGCGCGGGCGTCCTCGACGGTGTCCACGACGTGGGCGGTGTAGCCGCGCTCGGTCAGCCCCTTCGCGGCCCGGCTGAGCTGCTCGTCCGTGGCGGGCACGGCGAACGACTCGTCGGCCGGGATCGGCTCGATCACTGACTCGGTGCTCAACGTTGTCCCCTTCGATGGTGGTTCCGTTTGGTAACTGACCCCATCTTGAGGAACCATGGAGGGAGCTGCCAGATGGCACCTTTTTCTGCCTCGGTGACCTGGAGGTAACCATGCAGGTGGACGACGCGGAGTCGAGCCGACTGTGTCACGCGCGACAGATCCTGGACCGCGTCGGCGACAAGTGGTCGATCTCGGTGATCAACGAGCTGGGCAACGGCACCCGCCGGTTCACCGAGCTCAAGCGCGCGATCGACGGCATCAGCCAGCGCATGCTCACCGCGACCCTGCGCACCCTGGAGCGCGACGGCCTGGTGCACCGCACCGTGCACCCGGTGGTGCCCCCGCGGGTGGACTACCGGCTCACCGACCTCGGGCGGACCCTGCTCGGCACCGTGTGCAACCTGATGGACTGGGCCGTCACCCATGCCGACGACATCGACGAGGCCCGCGCGACCTACGACGGCAAGCCGGACAGCAAGCCGGAAAGCCGCGCGGGCTGACTCCTCAGAGCTCGCCGGCGATGAACTTCTCCACCGCGTCGTAGGCCTCGGAGTCGGAGTACTGCTCCGGCGGCGACTTCATGAAGTACGACGACGCAGACAGGATCGGCCCGCCGATGCCCCGGTCCAGCGCGATCTTGGCGGCACGCACCGCGTCGATGATCACGCCGGCGGAGTTGGGGGAGTCCCACACCTCGAGCTTGTACTCCAGGCTCAGCGGCACGTCGCCGAACGCCTTGCCCTCCAGCCGCACGTAGGCCCACTTGCGGTCGTCGAGCCACGGCACGTGGTCCGACGGTCCGATGTGGACGTCGGCCTTCGCCATCTCGTGCGGGATCTGCGAGGTGACCGACTGCGTCTTGGAGATCTTCTTGGACTGGAGCCGCTTGCGCTCCAACATGTTCATGAAGTCCATGTTGCCGCCGAAGTTGAGCTGGTACGTGCGCAGCAGCTCGACCCCGCGGTCCTCGAAGAGCTTGGCGAGCACCCGGTGCGTGATCGTGGCGCCCACCTGGGACTTGATGTCGTCGCCGACGATCGGGATGCCGGCCTCGGTGAACTTGGCCGCCCACACCGGGTCGGAGGCGATGAACACCGGCAGCGCGTTGACGAACGCCACCCCGGCGTCGATCGCGCACTGGGCGTAGAAGCGGTCCCCGTCCTCGGAGCCCACCGGCAGGTAGGACACCAGCACGTCGGCCCGGGACTCGCGCAGCGCGGCGACGATGTCGACCGGCTGCTCGTCGGACTCGGTGATGATGTCGCGGTAGAACTCGCCGAGACCGTCGAAGGTGTGCCCGCGCTGCACGCTCACCCCGAGCGGCGGCACGTCGCAGATCTTGATGGTGTTGTTCTCGCTCGCGACGATCGCCTCGGACAGGTCGCGGCCGACCTTCTTGGCGTCGACGTCGAACGCGGCGACGAACTCCACGTCCCCGACGTGGTACTCGCCGAACTGGACGTGCATCAGGCCGGGAACGCGAGAGGTCGGGTCGGCGTCGCGGTAGTAGTGCACGCCCTGCACCAGCGACGCCGCGCAGTTGCCGACGCCGACGATGGCCACCCGGACACTGCGGCGCTGTTCGCCCATGCCGGTTCTCCTTCTCCCTGTGTGTCCGCGGCCGCTCGTGGGCCACGGAAATGCCGAGTCGCAGATCGGCGCTGACCTGCCGGCGCCCTGGTCAGTTCTCCTAGGGGCTGCCGTCCTGCCGTTCCTTCTGGTCCCTCTGTTCGCTCGCGATCAGCTCGTTGAGCCAGCGAACCTCCCGCTCGCTGTGCTCGAGCCCGAGCCGATGCAGCTCGCGGGTGTAGCGGTCGATCTGCTCACCCGCTCGTGCCATCGAGGAGCGCAGCCCCTCGCGCCGCTCCTCGACCCGACGCCTGCGGCCCTCCAGGATGCGCATCCTGACCTCGGCCGGCGTGCGGGAGAAGAACGCCATGTGAACACCGAAGCCCTCGTCGTCGTAGGCCTGCGGCCCGGCGTCGGCGAGCAGCTCGGCGAACCGCTCCTTGCCCTCAGCGGAGAGCTTGTAGACCCGCTTGGCCCGCTTTCCCCAGCTCCTGGCCCCGCGCTCGTCGGCGGAGGGGGGCGGGGTCTCCTCAACGATGAGGCCCGCCTTGAGCAGCCGGCGCAGCGTCGGGTACAGCGAGCCGTAGGAGAACGCCCGCAACGTGCCGAGCATGTCGCTCAGCCGTTTGCGCAGCTCGTAGCCGTGCATCGGGACCTCGTGCAACAGCCCGAGGATCGCGAACTCGAGCACCGGCGCCCTTTCTCGTGCGTGCTGACCTACTCGTTCACTATATCGCGCCGATACATCAGCGTGGTGTACGAAAGGTAGACGTGGTGTTGATCACCACACCCAGTGGCAATCGGCACGCCGTTGTCTGCCGTCGTTCCGGGCATGATCGCTGGTCAGATCACGGGTACAACGCAGAGTCGCGAATCGCCCGCGTGCCGTATGCCAAACAGCGTCTCGACGTGGTAACGGTGCCGCGTACGCTGTGGGGCGTGCAAACTCAGCGGCAGGTGGTTGACTACGCGCTGCAGCGCAAGGCGCTGCTCGCGGAGGTTTACGCTGGCCGCGTCGGCACCATGGAGGTGTGCGACGCCAACCCCTACCTGCTGCGGGCCGCGAAGTTCCACGGCGCACCGAGTGACGTGACCTGCCCCGTCTGCCGGAAAGAACCCCTGACCAGGGTGTCGTGGGTCTACGGTGACGAGCTGAAGCACGCCTCGGGGTCGGCGAGGGCACCGGAGGAACTCGCCAGGATGGCGAACCTCTTCGAGGAGTTCACCGTGTACGTAGTGGAGGTGTGTCGTACCTGTGGATGGAACCACCTGGTGCAGTCATACGTCCTGGGGACGCCTGGACTCGAGACCCGTAAGCCACGCAGAAGGACAGCGGCGGAGTGAGCCTTTGCTCCGACGCAGATGACCACCGCACGGCGCGTCGCTGTACTGCGCCGCTCTGGGAGGCCTGTAAGTGAACGACCACAGCAGCCACCGGCGACGTGCCAGCCAGTCACCGGCGTGGCCCACCGGCGACGACCCCGACGCGCCCGCGCAGCGCGAGCAGCCGCAGGAGCGCACCGGGTTCTGGAGCCCGTTGTGGGACGACGATGACGACGAGCCCGCCGGCCGCTCGACCGGCCGGGGAGGCGGGAACGGCGCACCCGGCCCCCGCCCCAACGGCTCGAACGGGTCCACCGGTCGCAACGGGTCGAACGGCGCCAACGGGTCGAACGGCCGCTCGTCGCACCGGCTGCCCGACCGCGACGCCCGGCCCGACAACGACCCTCGTGGCGCGGACCCTCGCGGCGCCCACCGGGCCGGCCAACCGGCCTCGCGGTCCACGCCGCGTCCCTCCGGCGGCCCGGTGTGGCCGAGCGAGGAGCCACCCCCCGGCCCGCCGCGCCCGGGAGGCCCGAACAGTCCGAACGGCTTGGGCGCCGCCCGCCCGCCGGCCGGCCCGCCCACCCGCGTGGTGCGCCCCCGCCCGCCCGGCCCGCCGCGCCCGGGTGGCCCCGGTGGTCCTGGCCGCCCCGGCGGTCCCGGTGACATCCCGGACGGTCCGACCGAGCTGCTGCCCGCCGTGCACGGTGGTCGCAGCACCCGCCCCGAGCCGGAGCTGCTGACCCACCGCGAGCTCGACTACGACGACAACCTCTACGACGAGCCGGACCGCCAGCGGGTACTCACCGACGACGACGACGAGGACGCCCCGCTCACCGACGAGCAGCGCCTCAAGCGCCGCAAGAAGATCTGGCGCCGGGTCCGCCGCACGGCTTACGTGTTCATCGCCCTGATGATCATCGGCCCGCTGATCGCCTTCTTCGTCGCGTACCAGATGGTCGAGGTGCCCTCGCCGGAGTCGATCAAGCAGGTGCAGGGCCAGAGCGTCGTCCTGGAGTACGCGGACAAGTCCGAGATGGCCAAGGTCGCGCCCGACAACGGCGAGAACCGCACCATGGTCAAGTACAAGGACATCCCCGAGACCGTCCTGCACGCGGTGTTCGCGGCCGAGGACGCCGGGTTCATGACCAACCCCGGCTTCGACATCACCGGCGTGATGCGGGCCGCGTGGAACCAGGTCAGCGGTGGTTCCGGTGGTGGCTCCACGATCACCCAGCAGTACATCAAGAAGGCCACGAACAACGAGGAGAAGACCGTCTCGCGCAAGGCGCTCGAGGTGGTCAAGGCCTACAAGATGAACAACACCTACACCAAAGAAGACATCATCACGGCCTACCTGAACACGGTCTACTTCGGCCGCAGCGCCTACGGCATCTCCGCCGCGGCCAAGGCCTACTACAACAAGGAGCTCAAGGACGTCACGCCGGCCGAGGCGGCGCTGCTCGCGGGCATGATCCAGAACCCGAGCCGCTACAAGGAACAGGCGTACATGGAGAAGCGCTGGAACTACGTCATGGACCAGATGGTGGCCAACAACTGGTTCCCGGCGAGCAAGCGCAGGTCCGAGAAGTTCCCGACGATGCAGCCGCTCGACGCGGCCCGGCCCAAGGCTCTCGAGGGTCCCCGCGCACACATCCAGACCGCGGTGTTCAAGGAGCTCGAGGCGGTGGCCGGGATCTCCAAGGAGGAGCTCCACGAGAAGGGGCTCGTCGTCCGGACCACCATCGACAAGGGCGCCCAGACGCTGGCCGAGAAGTCGGTCCTCGATGTGACGAAGGACCAGCCCCCGCAGATCCTGCCCGCGATGGCGGCGGTCAACCCGAAGGACGGCTCGATCGTCGCCTACTACGGCGGCAAGAACGGGCTCGGGCTCGACTGGGCCGCCCAGCCGCAGGAGCCCGGCTCCTCCTTCAAGCCGTTCGACCTGGTCGCCCTGCTGCAGCAGGGCAAGGGCCTCACCGAGAAGTACGACGGCACCTCGGGCCGCAAGTTCCAGGGCCGCGACGCGGAGGTCCGCAACTCCAGCGGCGCGTCCTGCGGCAAGCAGTGCACCGTCGCCGAGGCCATGAAGAAGTCGATCAACACGGTGTTCTACGACATCGCGGTGAACACGGTCGGCACCAACCGGGTGGCCGCCGCCGCGCGGGCCGCGGGCATCGTGTCGGACCTGAACGGCCCCAACAAGGACGACACCCAGCCGCCGGACGGCAACATCGCGATCGGCGGTGGCGACACCCAGGTGTCCACGCTGGAGATGGCCGCGGCGTACTCGACGTTCGCCAACGGCGGCACGTACCACAAGGCACACCTGGTCTCGTCGGTCGTCTGGCCCAACGGCCAGGTGTACTGGCAGGCGCCGGACACGTCGAAAGCGGCCTTCGACGCCAAGGACGCGCAGAACAACCACAAGATCGCCCGCAACGTCACCGAGTCGCTCATGCCGGTGCTCCAGTACTCCCACCTCGAATGCGCCGACGGCCGCGAGTGCGCCGGCAAGACCGGCACCCACCAGCTCGGCACCTCCGAGGACAACGCGAAGGCGTGGATGGTCGGCTACACGCCACAGATCTCCGTCGCGGTGTCGATGGGTGCCGAGGACGGCAAGGGCAAGCAGCTGCCGTTGCTCAACTCCGGGGGCAACATCGTCTACGGCTCCGGACTGCCGGGCAAGGTCTGGAAAGCGTTCATGGACGGCTACCTCAAGGGCAAGCCGAAGGAGGAGTTCGGCCGCTTCGACCCGATCGGCGAGAACTTCCACACCTCCCAGACGCACACCCAGAGCCAGTCCCAGGACAACAACACGGGCCGGGGCAACGGCAACGGTGGCGGCAACGGCAATGGTGGCGGTCGCCAGACCACGACCGCCAAGCCGCCCAACACCACCACCACGAACCCGGGCGCGACCAACCCGTCCATCCCGGGGACCTCCGGCTCCAACCCGTTCCCCTTCCCCGGTGGCGGCGGCGGAGGCGGGGGCTGACCCGCGACGAGGTAGCTCGTCGGGCACCGGGCGGCGCCCCGTAGCATCGCCCGCGTGCCAGGCGAGACGGAGACTCCCCGCGATCATGACGATCGCAGTGACGACCTGATCGAGGACCCGACCGACGACCCCGCCGATGATCGCGACACCGAGCGCGACGGCGGGGTCGTCGGCGCTTCGGTGGGGGTCGACGGCGAGGTCAGCGACACGGCCACGCTCAGCCCGGCGCAGCGCGTGGTGCCCACCTGGACCGAGCCGCTCGCGAGCGCGGCCAGCACCCCCGTCGGCGGCCCGCTGGGCACGCACGCGGCGATCGGCCGGCACTGGTTCTGGACCCCGCTGCGGGTGGCGCTGCTGATCGCGGTGATCGGCCTGGCCATCGGCTGGTTCGGCAAGGCGGCGTGCGCCCAGCAGTACTACAACGAGGACAGCAAGCAGCTGGAGCTCGACTGGCGGTCGAACCGGCCCTTCGCCGCCATGTGCTACTCCGACATCATCCCGCTGTACTCGGCGGAGCGGCTGAACGAGGGCGGCTTCCCCTACAAGACCAGCTGGATCGACGACAAGGGCAAGCCGACCGCGCACGTGCGGTACATGGAGTACCCGGTGCTGACCGGGCTCTTCCAGTGGGTCAACGCCAAGCTCACCGACGGCTGGGTCGCGATAGCCGACGCCGGCTGGCTCCCCACCGGCCTACCGGTCACGATCTTCTTCGACATCTCCGCGTTCTGGCTCGCGCTGGCATGGTTGGTGACGATCTGGGCGGTGACGAGAACCGCGCGCCTGCGCCCGTGGGACGCCGCCCTGATCGCGGCCTCCCCGCTGCTGATGGTCCACGCGTTCACCAACTTCGACACGGTGGCCACCGCGTTCGCCGCCACCGGCCTGCTCGCGTGGGCCCGGAAAAAACCCGTGCTGGCCGGCATCCTGCTGGGCCTCGGCGGCGCGGCGAAGCTGTACCCGCTGTTCCTGCTGTTCCCGCTGCTGGTGTTGTGCGTTCGCGCCGGCAGGACCCGGGACTGGGCCCGATGTACGTTGGCCGCGATCCTCGCCTGGGCCGTGGTGAACGCGCCGATCATGATCGCCTACCCGCGCGGCTGGTGGGAGTTCTTCCACCGCAACAATCTGCGCGGAGCGGATCCGGACTCCCTGTACAACGTGGTCAGCCAGTTCACCGGCTGGCCGGGGTTCGACGGCCCGCTCGGCTTCAACCAGACGCCGACGTGGCTGAACACGGTCAGCGCGCTGCTGTTCCTGCTCTGCTGCGCGGGGATCGCGTTCGTGGCCCTGCACGCGCCGATGCGGCCGCGGGTGGCGCAGCTGGGCTTCCTCGTGGTGGCCGCGTTCCTGGTGACCAACAAGGTGTGGAGCCCGCAGTACTCGCTGTGGCTGGTGCCGCTCGCGATCCTGGCGGTGCCCCGCTGGCGGATCCTGCTGGCCTGGATGACGCTCGACGCGCTGGTCTGGGCCCCGCGGATGGCGTTCTACCTGGGCGATGACAAGAAGGGCCTGCCGGTCGACTGGTTCCTGTCGTTCGTCGTCCTGCGCGACCTGGCCGTGATCGCGCTGTGCGTGCTGGTGGTCTACGAGGTCTACCACCCGGCCCGCGACCTGGTCCGCCGCGGCGGCGGCGATGCTCCCGTGGACGACCCGGTCGGCGGCGTGCTGGACGGCGCGGAGGACAAGCTCACCCTGCGGGTCGGCCGCGTGCGCCGGCCCGACAAGGTCGAGTCGTCAAGCTCGGCCTAACGCGGTGGCCGGCTCGGCAGGCGTGCCCTCGTCGGGGTCGTCGGCCAGCGGGGGCTGGTCGTCCACTGTGGACTTGGCGGCCAGGAACGCGAAGAACAGGCCGACCAGCAGCGCCGCCCGGCCCCACACGCCGATCATGACCGCCTGCGCGGCGAAGCCGTCGTAGATGCCGCCGTGCTTGCCGTAGAAGATCTCGTAGTACCAGCGGAAGATGCCGATGCCCATCGCCAGGTCGGCGAGGAAGTACGCCACGATCCAGCCCCACCGGATGCGCATCAGCACGAACATCGGCACCAGCCAGAGCGTGTACTGCGGCGAGTGGACCTTGTGCAGCAGCAGGAACCCGCACAGCATCGCCGCGGACACCGCCACCCAGGGGTAGGTGCCCTGCCGCTGGTAGCGCACCCAGCCCAGCGCGCACGCGACGACGAACGACACGAGCATCAAGGTCGGCGACAGCACGCTGATGAGCTGCTGCACCTGCTCGTTGTCCGGGTCGGAGTCCGGCCGCAGGCCCCAGAACCAGATGGAGTTCGTGGTGAGGTCGGCCTTGCGCAGCATCTGGAACGTGAACGACGCCTTGAGCCCCTCGAACCCGGCGATCGCGAACGGGATGTTCACCAGCACCGCGGTGCCGAGCGCGACCGCGCCCACCCGCACCGCGCCGGCCCAGTCCAGCGCCCTTCGCTTGGCCCGCCCGGCGAGCTCGCGGCCGCCGCGGCCACCCGTGAGCACGTAGAGCATCAGCGGCAGTACGAAGATCGCCGGGTACACCTTGAACGCGAAGCCCAGCCCCAGCAGCACCGCGGACATCGTGGCCCTGCTGCGCAGCGACCGGTTGGCGCCGCGGGCGCCCCAGCCGTGGTGCACCACGTAGACCGCGGCCACCGCGCACAGCACGACCGGGAGCTCCCAGTTGTGGAACGCGTACATGACCAGCGGCGGGCCGATCGCCCACAGCAGTGCCCGCCAGCCGGCCAGCCGGCCGAGCAGCCACGCCGTACACAGCCCGAACGGGGACAGCACGAGCGCCGAGAGCAGCAGGAACTGCGCGTCGGTGTGCGCGAACAGCGCCGAGGCCCAGATGATGAGGCCGGTGAGCACCGGGTACTCGACGACGCCGCCCACGGGCTGGCCGTCCTCGGTGAGCTTGCCGTCGACGTAGGGGAACACGTGCCGGTCGATGTCCCGGCCGATCCACAGGAACTGGATGTCGGAGTAGCAGACGTCCTGCTTGCTGCGCAGGTCGTAGTCCGGGCCGCTGCGGCCGAGCTCGTCGAACCGCGGGCCGGTGCACCGGTCCTTGTTGACGAAGCCCAGGATGAGCGTGACGCCGCAGAACAGCACCAGCATGATCAGCGCGAGCGGGCCGAGCCGGGACGCGGTGCGGGCGACCCGGCCCCGGGACGGGATGTGCTCGTCCGGGGTGGCGACCTCGGACACGGGATCGTCCGCCTTCCTCTCCGCCGCCGCACCGGCCGGCAGGGCGCTCACCGCCCCGTGGCCTCGCGCAGGAACGCGATGTCCTCCGCCTGGCCCTCGGCCGGGGTCTCGACCACGACCGGCGAGCCCGCCTCCTTGGCCACGGCCGCCAGCAGCTCCGGCTCGATCATGCCAGTCTTGATGTTGGCGTGCCGGTCCCGGGCGGAGTCGAACTCGTCGCGGGAGCTGTTGAGGTGCACCAGGTCGATGCGGCCGGTGATGGCCATGACCCGGTCGACGATGCCGGACAGCTCCTCGCCGGCAGCGTGCGCGTGGCAGGTGTCGAGACAGAAGCCGGCGCCGAACTCGCCCACCTCGTCCCACAGCCGGGCCAGCACGTCGAACTTGCGGGCCATGGCGTTGTCGCCGCCCGCGGTGTTCTCGATGAGGATGGGCAGCGGGAACCCGCCGGCCTCGGCCTGACGCTCGAAGAACTTGCGCCAGTTGACCAGGCCCTGCGCCGGATCCTCGCCCTGGATGACGTGGCCGCCGTGCACGATGAGGCCCTTGGCGCCGGTGGCCGCCGCCGACTCGGCGTACTGGGTGACCGTCTTGCGGGACGGGATGCGGATCCGGTTGTTGGTGGAGGCGATGTTGACCGGGTACGGCGAGTGGACGAACACGTCGATGCCGGCCTCGCGCAACGCCTCGGCCTGCGGGTGCGGCGGCTGTGCCTTCCAGCTCTGCGGGTCGCCGAGGAAGAACTGGACGACGTCCGCACCTCGCTCGCGCGCGGCGCCGAGCGGGTCGTCGCTGTGGATGTGCGCGCCGATGCTCATGGCCCGCGAGCGTAGTCGGCACGTCCGACACAAACGGGAGGCGCCCGTCCGCTCGCCACTACTCCGGACGGCCTACCCCGAACGGGTCCAGCCGGCGCGCGGAATCGATTCGCCTGGTCACCGTCACCGTAGCGGGCTACCGTCGTTAGATCTGACAGGTGGCTACCGACGAGTACCGACCGGGAGGACGACATGCGACGGCGTGCGCGAGGCTTCGCAGCCGCGGCGGCACTCGTCCTGGGTGTGTGCGCCACCGCGCTGGTCTCCAACGGCACCGCCAACGCCGCGGAACCCATCGTGGTCGGCGACTGCTCCACCACCGTCCAGGGCAGGCCCGGCCAGCCGCTCGCGTTGCGCCCGGCCGCGGTGCTCGCGCCGGTGCTGAACGTGGTCCGCGCGGTGCCGGTCCTCGGCCCCACCCTCGCCGGCCCGGTCAACACGCAGATCTCCCGCATGGGCAACATCCCGCTCGGATCGCTGCCCGCCACCGACACCTCGATCTCCGGCAGCCAGATAGCCACGGCCGCGCTGCCCCAGATCCAGGCGGCCATCAAGAACATCCCGCTCATCGGCGGCGTGCTCGCGCAGATCCTCGGCGGTGTGCAGAGCGCGCTGGCCTCGGGCTGCGGGATCGTCGTCGACGTCGTCAACCAGGTCGCCGCCCCGGTCCAGGACGGCGCCAAGGCCGTCGCCGACGCGTCCCAGAAGGCCGTCGGCGGACTCATTCCCGGCGGCGCCACCGGGCCCGGGCCGGGCGTACCCGGCGGGACCCCGGGCGGCGGCACCGGCCAGACCCCTGGCGGTGGCGGCAACCCGAACACCGGCATGCCCTCGCCGAACCAGCCCCCGGTCGGCGGCTACCAGTCCGGCGGCTGGTCGCTCTACCAGCCGGGCCTGTGGAACTTCGGCCGCTCGCCGATGGCCGACTACAGCTCCATCCCGTTCGCCCGCCCCGGCCTGTTCGCCCCCTCGCCGGGCGTCCGCTACGGCGGCGGCGTGCCCGGCTACACCCCGCAGTTCGGCATCCTCGGCACCGACAACCCGGGCGACGGCGTGCAGGCGGCCGGCCGGGCCGAGGCGCTGACCCCGCCGGAGGGCCAGAAGATCGCCTTCCCGGTGCTGCTCGCGGTCCTCGCGCTGTCCGTCGTCACCGCCGCGCTGGTCCGCACGTGGGTGCTGCGCAGGACGCCCTCGGTCGCCCTGTAGCCTGTCTCTCGCAAGACCCCTCCTGCCACGGAGAGTCCGTGGCCGCAGAGTCCACAGGAGGTGAGTGGTCTTCATGCGTCATTACGAGGTCATGGTCATCCTCGACCCCACACTCGACGAGCGCACTGTCGCTCCGTCGCTCGACACGTTCCTCAACGTCATCCGCACTTCCGGCGGAAACGTGGAGAAGGTCGACGTGTGGGGTAAGCGTCGGTTGTCGTTCGAGATCAACAAGCACACCGAGGGCATCTACGCGGTGCTCGACGTGAACGCCGATCCGGACGCGGTGAAGGAGCTGGACCGCCAATTGGGACTCCAGGAGTCGGTGCTGCGGACCAAGGTCCTGCGGCGCGACCCTGCCGGGGCCTGAGACCGGGAGGTACAGCTATGGCTGGCGACACCATCATCACTGTCATCGGCAATCTCACCGCCGACCCCGAGCTGCGGTTCACGCAGTCCGGCGCCGCGGTGGCCAACTTCACCGTCGCATCGACGCCCCGGACATTCGACCGCCAGAGCGGCGAGTGGAAGGACGGCGAGGCGCTGTTCATGCGGTGCAACATCTGGCGGCAGTCCGCCGAGAACGTGGCCGAGTCGCTCACCCGCGGCGCCCGCGTGATCGTCAGCGGCCGGCTCAAGCAGCGGTCCTTCGAGACCCGCGAAGGTGAGAAGCGCACCGTCGTGGAGCTCGAGGTCGAAGAGGTCGGCCCCAGCCTGAAGTACGCCACCGCCAAGGTCGCGCGCGTCCAGCGCAGCGGCGGGGGCGGCGGCTACTCCGGTGGCGGGACCTCCGGAGGCGGCGGGGACGACCCGTGGGCCTCCAGCCCCGCCCAGGGCGGCAGCTCAGGGGGCGGCCAGTCCGCGCCCCAGGGTGGCGGCCAGGGCAACCAGGGCGGTTCCTGGGGTGGCCAGCAGGGCGGTCAGCAGGGCGGCGGAGCGCCGCAGAACGACCCGTGGGCGAGCAGCGGCTCCGACGAGCCCCCGTTCTGATCCACACCAGTTCCACAGACCAGCCCACCATTCCGGCGTGAGCCGGGCTCACAGAAGGAGCACCACAATGGCCAAGGCAGTCATTCGCAAGCCCAAGAAGAAGGTTTGCCAGTTCTGCAAGGAGAAGGCGACCGGTGTCGACTACAAGGACACCAACCTCCTCCGCAAGTTCATCTCCGACCGCGGCAAGATCCGCGCGCGTCGGGTCACCGGCAACTGTGTCCAGCACCAGCGCGACGTGGCCATCGCCGTCAAGAACGCGCGCGAGCTCGCCCTGCTGCCCTACACGTCCACCGGTCGCTGAGAGGAGTCCCCTGATGAAGCTCATTCTGACCCAGGAGGTCTCCGGCCTCGGTGCTGCGGGCGACGTGGTCGAGGTCAAGGACGGCTACGGCCGCAACTACCTCGTTCCCCGTGGCCTGGGCATCCGCTGGAGCCGTGGCGGCGAGAAGACCATCGAGTCGATCAAGGCTGCCCGCACCGCCCGTGCGGTCCGCGACGCGGACCACGCCAAGGAGGTCAAGAGCAAGCTCGAGGCCAGCGCGGTCAACGTGAAGGTCCGTGCCGGCGAGGGCGGTCGCCTGTTCGGCGCCGTCACCACCTCGGAGATCGCCGACGCGATCGGCGAGGTCTCGGGCGAGAAGGTCGACCGCCGCACGATCGTCGTGGCGAACCCGATCAAGTCGCTCGGCGCCCACGAG
>NZ_DASWSJ010000380.1:0-40991 GCF_036402745.1 Actinophytocola sp.
CGTCGGAGCGGCGACCGCGTCGGCGAAGGACAGCTCGGCGCCGTACCGGTGGTGGACGCGCCCGAGCAGGGCGCCCAGCGTGATCGAGTTCCCGCCGATCTCGAGGAACCGGTCGTGCGGTCCGATCGTGGCCGGGTCGACGCCGAGGACGTCGCCCCACAGCTCGGCGAGCGTGTGCTGGGCCGCGGTGTGCTGGGCCGCTGTGTGCTGGGCCGCGCCCGTCCGGTCGGGCAGGGGCAGTGCCGCCGCGTCGACCTTTCCGTTGCGGTTCAACGGAAGCCGTGCCAACCGCACGTACCGGTCGGGCAGTGTGTAGTGGGGGAGGGTCGCGGCGAGTGCGGTGCGCACGGCCTGCTCTGTCGCGCCGGGCGCGACGAGGTAGGCGACCAGTCCATCGTGGTCGGCCCGCACATGGCAGTCGGTGACGCCGGGCACCGCACGCAGCGCCGCGGTCACCTCGCCGATCTCGATCCGGTGGCCGCGGACCTTCACCTGGCCGTCGGTGCGGCCGTGGAAATGCAGCACCCCGTCCGGGTCGACGTGCACCCGGTCGCCGGTGCGGTAGTAGCGTTCCCCTCCGATGTGGACGAACCGCTCGCTGGTCAGCGCGTCGTTGCCGAGGTAGCCGCGGGCGACCCCGGCACCACCGGCGTAGAGCTCGCCCACGGCGCCGCGGGACACCGGCCGGCGCTCGCCGTCGAGCACGAGCACGGTGGTGCCGCGGATCGGCCGGCCGATGGGGATCGGGCCGTCGTAGCGCCGGTCGATCCGGTGCACCGTGGTGAACGTGGTGTTCTCGGTAGGCCCGTAGCCGTTGTAGAGCGCCAGCCCGGGGTGGCGCGCGCGGACCAGCTCCACGTGCCGCGGCGAGAGGACGTCACCGCCGGTGAGCAGGCACCGCAGCGGGGCGAACATCCCGGGGTCCTCGTCGGCGAGCTGGTTGAACAGCGCCGACGTCAGCCACGCCACGGTGATCCCGTGGGTGCGCACTGCCTCCGCCAGCCGCCAGGGGACGACCGCGGTCTCGTTGTCCACAATGCACAGCCGGGCACCGTTGAGCAGCGCGCCCCAGATCTCCAGGGTGGACGCGTCGAACTCGAGCGCGGACAGCTGGGCGAACCGGTCCACTGTGGAGAACTCGGCGTAGTCCGGGTCCCGCACCAGCCGCACGATGCCGGCGTGCTCGACCAGCACGCCCTTGGGACGTCCCGTGCTGCCCGAGGTGTACATGACGTACGCCAGCGGCGACCGGCCCGGCGGCGCGGGCGGCGGCACCGGGCCGGCCTTCCGGGGCACGTCGGCCAGGCCCAGCACCCGCACGCCGCCGGGTGCGGCGGCGGCGATCCTGACCCGGCCGGCCGGATCGGCCAGCACGAGCCGCACCCCGCTGTCGTCGAGCAGCTCCGCGATGCGGCGCTCGGGGAACGCCGGGCTCACCGGCACGTAGGCGCCGCCGGCCAGCACGATCGCCAGCATGGCGACGACGGCGTCGGGGGAGCGGTCGAAGGCCATCCCGACCAAGGTCTCCCGCCGCACGCCGAGCCCGGCGAGGCCGCCGGCGAGAGCGGTCGCCCGGTCGGCCAGCTGCCGGTAGGTCATCGTCGTCGGGCCGGACACCACGGCGAGCTCGTCGGGCCGCCGGCGGACCTGGGCCAGGAAGTGCTCGTCCACGCGCTGGTTCATCGCTCGCCTCCCACGATCAGGCCGCCAGGTCGCGCGGGCCGACCGGCGCGCGGTGGTCGAGCAGCTCCGCGCCGTAGTGTTCGGCCACCCACGCGTCGTCGTAGACCGTGTCGAGGTAGCGCTCGCCGAGGTCGGGGGAGATCGCGACGGCGTTGTGGCGCGACCCGCCGGCCGCGTCGAGCCACCTCGTCGCCCCGGCCAGCACGGTGCCGGTCGACCCACCGAACAGGAAACCGGCCCGGGCAAGGGTGCGGCACATCCGGATGGCGTCGGCCTCCTCGACGTGGATGACACCGTCCAGCACGGACTCGTCGACCAGCTCAGGTCGCCTGCTGGTGCCCAGGCCGGGAATGAACCGGGACTCGGCCGGGCCGCCGAAGGTCACCGAGCCGACGCTGTCCACCGCGACGACCTGGGCCGGGTGACCGATGTCGCGCAGGTAGTAGGCGCAGCCCATCAACGTTCCGGTCGTGCCGGCGCCGACGAACAGCACGTCGAGCTCGGGGCAGCGCCGCACGATGGCCGGCGCGGTGCTCTGGTAGTGCGCCCGCCAGTTGTTGGCGTTGGTGTACTGGTTCAGCCAGACGAACCGCGGGTTCGACGCGCAGAGCTCCCGCACGACCCGGAGGCGGCTCGCCAGGTATCCGTGGTTGGCGTCGGGCTCGGTCACCATCACCACCCGGCCGCCGGTCGCCTCGATCTGCCGGCGGTTCTGCACGCTGGAGCGCGGGTCGGTGACGCAGACGAAGTCGTAGCCCTTGCTCGCGGTGACGACGCTGAGGGCGACGCCGAGGTTGCCGGAGGAGGACTCGATGATCACCGAGTCCGGGGTGAGCAGCCCCGACTCCTCGGCGGCGGTGACCATCGTGACGGCTGCCTTGAGCTTGACGGACCCGGCGAAGTTGAACGACTCGCATTTCACGGCGACGGGTACCCCCAGCACGGCGCTCAGGTCGACGTACACGTCGTCGATGAGCAGCTCGTGCGGATGACGGACGCCTAGCACGCGCGGATTCTCTTTCGTCTCATAATCGCCACCCCAGCGTGATCGAAAGGATCTGAGAAGTGATAATTCGGGCGCCCCGCCTTGGCCTTCGAACCTTACCAGAATGGTGATGGTCCGGACCATCACCGAAATACCTTGACCCGTTCATGAAGGCCCAATGATTTATTCATGGTCCGCCACGGTATTTCCTCCTGACGGGAGTCGAGCAGGCGCGGCGGACATGGTCGCGCGGGTAGGCTCCGGAACGGTCTGCTCGGTCAGCGGGAGGGACGATGGTGACAATCCCGGAGTTCGCCGTCATCGGCGGCGAAACCATTCAGGAGATCTTGTCCGGCCGGCACGCGGAGATAATGGCCGTCGTCGAGCGCGCGTACCGGACGCATGGTTCTGGCGACAGCGTCAATCCGCCGAGCTATTTCCTCCGGTTCCGCGACCGGCCGGAGTCGCGGATCATCGCGCTACCGGCCTCGCTCGGCGGCGAGTTCGCCGTCGACGGTCTCAAGTGGATTTCCAGTTTTCCGGGCAACCTCGGCGCGGGCCTGCCGCGCGCGTCCGCGGTGCTGATCCTCAACGACCCGCGGACCGGCTTCCCGTTGGCCTGCCTGGAAAGCTCCATCATCAGCGCGACCCGCACCGCGGCGTCGGCGGCCCTGGCCGCGACGACGCTGCACGAGGGTCGGGCACGTCCACGCCGGGCGGTGTTCTTCGGTGCGGGCCTGATCGCGCGCTACATCCACACGTTCCTGCACGCCACCGGCTGGGAGTTCGCGGAGGTTGGCGTGTTCGACCTGGCTCCGGCCTACGCGGAGGCCTTCGAGGCTTACCTCACCGCGAATGGTGAGGCCGGCCGGACGAGGATCCACCGGTCCGCGGAGTCCGCCATCCGAGACTCGGACCTGATCATCTTCGCGACGACGGCCGCCAAGCCGCACATCCACGACCCGTCCTGGTTCGCCCACAACCCGACCGTGCTGCACGTCTCCCTGCGAGACCTGGCACCGGAGATCATCCTGCGATCGACCAACGTACTGGACGACGTGGACCACTGTCTGAAGGCGGATACGTCGCCCCACCTGGCCGAACAACTGACGGGTTCCCGCTCCTTCGTCCACGGCGTACTACCCGACGTGTTGCGCGACGCCGTGGAACTCCCGACCGACCGGCCGCTGATCTTCTCCCCCTTCGGCCTGGGCGTACTCGACCTGGCGGTGGGCCGCTTCGTCTACGACACAGCCGCGGCCACCGGCAAGCTGCACGAGGTACCAGGCTTCTTCCACGAGCTGAGCCGCTACTGAGCCGGCTCCGGCTCAACCGGGCAGCTCCGTCGCGGTGCCTCCGACTCCACCACCGATCCCGCTGGCGCTCAGCGCGATGACCCCGCCGACGACCACGACACCCGAGCCCCGTGTCCACCTGCCCTTCGAGTCTCTCGGCTGATCCGGCTTGCCCATCGCAACCCCCCAGTTCTCGGACCGGGCAAATGGTATCGAGTCCAGGGTCGAGTCAGGGAGAGCCGAGCCACTATGTCATATTTTTGACCAGAACGCGCCTCAGTCCCAGCACGCGGGGATTACAGCCGGACTCGAGTGGAATTCGATGGCCCGGAATTCTTCACGATATCGGCCGTGTGATTCACACCTTCACGCCGCGTTCCCTTGTGGTTGCTGTGTGCGTCGATAGATTGAATTCCGATCACGTCGCCACTTTCCCCGTGAGGTGAGCACATGAACCGCCGAGATCTACTTCGGAACACGATGGGGGCGGCCACCGCGGTCGCCGTTGCCTCGCTTGTCGGGCCGGCCACCGTAGCCGGGGCTACCGCCTCCGGTGCGCGGCGCGGCAAGGGCACGCTGCGGGTGCAGATCCTGATGTACGACGGCGTCGAGGAGGTCGACTCGATCGCGCCCGCCGAGGTGTTCGACATCGCCCGGGTTTACTTTGCCGCCAACCTCGTCGTCGACTACGTGACGGTCGACGAGCCTCGGGTCGTCACGCTCAACCGGGGCGCCAAGATGGTCGTGGAGAAGCGGTGGGACCCGCACAACGCCGACGTCGTCATCGTCCCCGGCGGTGGCTGGCGTGACCCCGACGCGCCCGGCACCCACGTGGAGATCGCCCGCGGCGTCATCCCGCACGAGCTCGCCGCGGCCGCGAACGGGCGGCGGCTCATCGGCGGCGTCTGCGTCGGCGTGATGCTCATGTCCGCGGCCGGGCTCACCAAGAACCGGCCCTGCACGACCCACCCGCTCGCGCAGGAGCGGCTCGTCGCGGAGGGCGGCATCGTCAAGACGGCCCGCGTCGTCGACGCCGGCGACGTCATCACCGCCGGCGGCGTCACCTCGGGCATCGACGAGGCGCTGTGGATCCTGGAGCGCGAGTTCAGCCCGGACATGGCGGTGGGGACCGAGCGCATCCTCCAGTACGAGCGCCGCGGCACCGTGTGGCGGGCCGCCTAGCGCGGGCCGTCCAGAAGCGGGTAGTCGTCGAGAAACCCCGCCACGGCCGCACAGAACGCGGCGCACTCGGCCTCGCCGAGCTCCAGGCTCAGCGCCACCATGCCCCGCCGGGCGAGGTGGAAGCCGCGGTCCAGCATGTCGAGGTGGAACAGCTCGCGCAGCACCGGGGTGGGGCGCATGTCGCGGGGAGCGTTGATCGGCTCGTGCTGGAAGTGGACCGTCATCATGCTGCCCATTCCCGTCCACCGCACGGGCGCGCCGCGCGCGCGGCCGATGTCGTTCAGCCGCGTGCGGAGCCGTTCGCCCCGGTCGAACAGCTGCCGGCTCACCTCGGGTGGGAAGAGCTCGGTGAGACCGGCGTACCCGGCGGCCATGCTGAGCACGTTGTTGTTGAACGTACCGGCGTGCGCCACGGAGCCCGGCCGGCGCGGGTCGTACATCGACATGACGTCGGCCCGGCCGCCGAACGCGCCGAAGGTCATCCCGCCGCCGGTGTACTTGCCGAGCGTCATCAGGTCCGGCGTGATGCCGAGCAGCTCCTGCATGCCGCCGCCGGACATCCGCGACGTCATCACCTCGTCGAACACGAGCAGCGCGCCGGTCTCGCCGGCCCGGCGCCGGAGGAGGGCGAGGAACTCCGGAGAGCCGGGGACGCAGCCGCCGCTGCCGAGCACCGGTTCCACCAGGATCGCGGCGAGGTCGGCCGCGTGCTCCTCGATCAGCCGGTCCGTGCCGGCCGCGTCGTTGTACTCGCCGACCACGAACCGGTGCGGCACGTTGAGCGGGAACGCGCCGTCGCCGAAGGACAGTACGGAACCGTGATAGGCCCCGCCGAACACCAGGACCGTGCCGCGGCCGGTGTGCGTCGTGGCGGTCGCCAGCGCGAGCAGGTTGGCCTCGGTACCGGAGTTGGTGAAGCGGACGAGCTCCAGCGCGGGAAAGCGCCCGCACAGCACGGCGGCGAGCCTCGCCTCGTCCGTGCCGTGCGCACCGAGGTTCCAGCCGGCGTCGAGGGCCTTGTCGACGGCCTGCCTGATGACCGGGTTGTTGTGACCGTAGAGACCGGCCGTGTAGTCACCGAGCAGGTCGACGTACCGGTGACCGTCCAGATCGGTCAGCCGGCAGCCGTCGGCACCGGCCATGGTGAGCGGGAACGGGGTGTGGAAGAGCGTGGTCCGGGTGTTGCCGCCGGGCATGGTCGCGGCCGCCCCGGCGTGCGCGGCCCGGCTGCGCGGGTTGGCCGCGACGAACCGCCCACGCACCTTCTCGAGCGCCGCCTCCAGTGACCTGACCATGTCGCATCGTCCTCCTGCCGGGTCTCGGCGACCATCGTCGCGCCGGCCGCACGAGCCGCGGTTGTGGAAGGCGTGACCGGACACCCGTCAGCACCGATTAAGGTCAGCGCGGTGGAGCCGCTCCAGCCCAGCGACCCGGAACGGGTGCATGACTACCGCCTGCTCGCGCGTCTCGGCGCCGGTGGCATGGGGGTCGTCTACCTCGGCCGCTCGCCCGGCGGCCGCGCGGTGGCGGTCAAGGTCATCCGGCCCCGGCTCGCGGGCGACGCCGAGTACCGGGCGCGCTTCCGCCGCGAGGCCGCCGTCGCGCGGACGATCACGGGCACGTTCACCGCGGCCGTGCTCGACGCCGACCCGGACGCCACCGAGCCCTGGCTCGTCACCGCCTACCTGCCCGGCCTGACCCTGCGCGCGGCGATCGCGACGTACGGCGCCCTGCCGCCCGCCTCGGCCCGCACGCTGGCCGCGAGCCTCGCCGAGGCACTCGCCGACATCCACCGCGCCGGGCTCGCGCACCGCGACCTCAAGCCGAGCAACATCGTGCTCACCACGTCCGGGCCCCGGGTGATCGACTTCGGGATCGCCCGGCCCGAGGACGCGACCGCGATCACCCGGGTCGGCACGGTGCTCGGCACGCCGGGCTTCATGGCGCCGGAACAGGTCGACGGCGCCGTCGCCGGGCAGGCCGCCGACGTGTTCTCCCTCGGCGCGGTGATCGCCTTCGCCGCGACCGGGCGGGAGCCCTTCGGCACCGGCGAGACCGACACCATCCTGGGCCGGATCGCCGCGGGGGAGGCCGACCTCGCCGGCATCGACGACCGCGTGCTGGCCGACGTCCTCGCCGCGTGCCTGCGGGTCGACCCGCAGGAGCGGCCGTCCGCGGCGGTGCTGCTCGACCGGCTCGGTGAGGCCGACGAGGCCGCGCGGCCCGCCGGCTGGCTGCCGGTGCCGGTCGCCGAGGCGATCGACCGCCAGGCCGCGGCCGCGCGGCGGGTGCTCACGCTGCCCGGCGGCACCGGCGAGCCGGACCGCCCGGCGCCGGTCGCGCCGACGTCGGTGACGAGCGAGCCGACGGTCGGCCCGCCGGTCCTCGAGCCGCGGCGGGTCAGCAGGCGGACGGTCCTCGTCGGCGGTGGCCTGGCGGCCGTGGCCGCCGGTGCGGTGGCAGGCGCGGCGGCCCTGCTGGGGGACGGTTGGTCGGGTGCGGCGCGGGGCGGCGGCACGCGGCCGGCCAACCCGGGCGTGCTCACCCGGAAGGGGGCCGTCGTCGAGTGGCGGGTGAAGATCAGCACGTCGATCCCCGAGCTCCACCTCGCGGGCGGGACGGCGCTCGCGTCGTCGTGGGGCAGCGTCGGGATCCGCGCGCTCGACCCGAAGACCGGCGAGCTCGCGTGGCAGCGCGACGCGGACAGGATCGCCACGACCGACCGCGACACCGCCTACCTCGTCAACCCGAAGGGCTGGCGGGTCACCGCGGTCGATGCCGCCACGGGACGGCCGAAGTGGACCTACGACCCGCCGATCGGCGAGGTGTCCGACCACGCCGTGCTCGCGGGAGACGTCCTGTGCTTCGGCGACGAGTCGTTGCGGGCCATCGGCGCGGCCGACGGGAAGCCGCGCTGGACCGCGGCCGTCGCGGGCGAACGGGGGCACATCGGCGTCGGCGACGTCGTGGTGGCCGCGACCCTGGAGAAGGTCACCGGCGTGGACGCGAGGACGGGCCGGGCCCGGTGGTCGTTCCCCGTCCCGGAGCAGCCCGCGGACCCGCAGGCCGCCAACGGGATCGCCTACGTCTGCGACGCGAAGGGCACGATCCGCGCGGTGCGGGCCGCGGACGGGGTCGTGCTGTGGCAGCGCCCGGGCCTCGGCAGCAGCGCCTACGTCTGGCTGGTCGCCGACGCGAAGGCGATGTACTACGCCGCCGACGGCGAGATCCGCGCGTACGCGGCCACCACCGGCGCGCCCCTGTGGACCCGCCCGATGGGCAGGCGCACCGGTGGGACGGACGTCTACAGCATCGTGGACAAGAGCACGATCGCCCTGGTCGGCGACACGCTGTACGTCGTGTCCAACACCTGGCACCTGTACGCCCTCGACACCGCCGACGGCAGCGTGCGGTGGGACTACGGCGACGTCGCCTCGTCGTGGGGGTTGGTGTTCTCGGACGGGCTCGTGCTCGCCGGCACCCGCGAGGGGTACGTCGAGGCCATCCGGCCACCGGACGGGAGCTGACGTGCGCCCGCTCGAGCACGGCGACCCGCGCACGGTCGGTCACCACCGGATCCTCGCGCGCATCGCCGTGGGCGGCATGGCGATCGTCTACCTCGGCCGGTCGCGCGGTGGCCGCGCGGTCGCGGTCAAGGTGATGCACCTGGAGTTCGCCGCCGACGCCGACTACCGGGACCGGTTCCTGCGCGAGGTGGCGGCCACGCGGACGGCCGGCGGCCGCTACAGCCCCGGCGTCGTCGACGCGGAGCCGGACGCGCCGGTCCCGTGGCTCGCCATGGAGTTCCTGCCGGCGGTGTCGTTGCGGGAGGCGGTGCGCGAGCACGGCCCGCTGCCGCCGGAGTCGGCGTCGGCGCTGGCGGCGGGGCTCGCCGAGGCGCTCGCGTCGGTGCACGGCGAGGGGATCCTGCACCTGGACCTCAAGCCCGGCAACGTGTTGCTCACCGCCGAAGGCCCCCGGGTGATCGACTTCGGCATCGTGGGCGGCGTGCGCACCGGGGGCGGCGCGCAGAGCGCCGGGTCGCCCGGGTTCATGTCGCCGGAGCAGCTCGCGGGTGCCGCGACCGGCCCGGCGAGCGACGTCTTCTCCTACGGCGCGACGCTGGCCTACGCGCTCACCGGCGCGCCCCGGCTCGACGACACGGCCGGCGACCCGTTGCGGGCGTTGGTGCTCCGCTGTCTCGACCGCGACCCGGCCGCCCGCCCGTCGGTGCCCGAGCTGGTGTCGGCGACCCGGCTCACCGGGTCGGGCTCGACGGCGCTGCCGGCAGCGGTGACCGCCGAGATCGACCGGCGGGCGGCCGAGGTGGACCACCCGCCGGTGGCCGCGCCCGCCGCGCCGCCGCCCACGCCGCGGGTGAGCAGGCGCGCGGTGCTGCTGGCCGGCGGGGCGGCCGTGCTCGCGGTCGGCGGGGGTACGGCGGCCGCGCTGGCGTTCGCCCGCGACACGCCGGTGCGCGGCACGGCCCTGCCCGGCACGACGCTCCCGCGGACCACGACGACCACGACCCCGCCGGTCGCCCCGATCACGGAGTCGGACGCGCGCTCGATGGAGATCATCGTGTCCGGCGACTGCACCGTGTACTCGCTGACGACCACGGTGAACGGCAAGGCGCAGACGGCGCGGAACGTGGCCCTGCCGTGGCGGCGGTTCGTGGACGTCCCGGCGTTCCCGGAGAAGGTGCCGTGGCGGATCGACTTCCACCACTCCCCGGGGACCTTCGGCTTCAGGATCGACGTGGACGGCCAGACGTACGTCAGTTCCAGCGACCAGAGCACCAGCCAGGACGTCACCGACTTCCGGGAGGGCACCGTCTGAGCGCGTGCGCGGCGCTCCGCGCGTGGCCGTCTTACAGTGGATCCGGGAGGCATGATCTCAGGGATGAGGAATTGCCGAAATGGACTACCGGGGATTCATCACGACGGTCGTGGAGCGCGCGGACATCTCCACCGACGAGGCCGAACGAGCGGCCTGCACGACCCTGCACACCCTGGCGCGGCGCATCTCCACCGGTGAGGCGGAGGATCTCGCGGAGCGCCTGCCCGAACAGCTCCGCCGGTGCGTGGACGCCGACGGCGAGCGCGAGACCTTCCACGTCGACGAGTTCCTGCGGCGCCTGGAGGAGGAGCTCCAGGTCGACGCCGACAAGGCCGAGCGGGAGGCCGGCGCGGTGTTCGCCGCGCTGCGGGCGGCGGTCGGGCCGAAGGAGTTCGACGACATGCGCTCGGAGCTGCCGAAGGACTTCGAGCCGTTGCTGGACCTGGCGCTGGACATCGCGCCGCCCGAGGACGACGTGCCGTACCGGGGCACGCTGACCTACGACGCGATCGTCGGCCTCGTCGCGCGCCGCCTGGGTGGCGACCACGAGCGCGCGCGGCGCGCGTTGTTCGGCGTGCTGCGCGCGCTGGCCATGCGGATCACCCTGGGGCAGGTGGAGGACCTGCGGCCCTACCTGCCACTGGAGCTGCGGCCCGCGCTGGAGGGCGTGCCCAGGCGGGCGGTGCGGATGAGCTTGGAGAAGTTCCTGGAGGAGGTCGCGCGGCGCGAGCGGGTCGACCGCGCCACGGCCACCCAGGACGCGCGCGCCGTGTTCCAGGTGCTGCCCGAGATCGTTCCGAAGAAGGAGTTCCAGGACACGATGGCGCAGCTGCCCGAGGACTTCCGCGAGCTGCTGCGCGAGCAGTAGGGCCGGCCGGGGGTTTGTGTCGGGTCGCGGTGGAAAGCCTCCGGGGCGCGACCCGTGCGGGCGACCCGATGAGGTAGACGATGACCGACTTCCACGGCCCTGGTGACTCCGGCGCCAGCCCCTTCGACGACTTCCTTGCCCAGTTCTTCGGCGACCGCGCCGGTGGCCGGTCCAACCAGATCGACATCACCCGGTTCCTCACCGAGCAGGCACGCGAGGTCGTCGCGGCCGCCGCCATGCAGACGGCGGCCTGGGGGCGCACCGACCTGGACACCGAGCAGCTGCTCTGGGCCGTGCTCCAGGTGCCGGGGATCCGGGCGCTGGTCGAGGGCGCCGGCGGGGACCCGGACGAGCTCGCGCGCCGGCTCGAGCAGCAGTCGCGGGTCGGCGATCCCCGGCAGGGTCCGGTACGGCTGACCCCCGCCGCGAAACGCAGCCTGCTCGACGCCCACCAGATCTCCCGGGGCCTCGGCGCCTCCTACATCGGGCCCGAGCACCTGCTCCTCGCACTGGCCGCCAACCCCGACTCCGGCGCCGGGCGGCTGCTGGCCGACGCCCGGATCACCCCGGAGACCCTCGCCAGGGGTGAGCCGCCCGGCGAGGGCGGCTCGGCCACCGAGACGCTGGACCAGTTCGGTCGCGACCTCACCGACCTGGCCAGGTCGGGCGGGCTCGACCCGGTGATCGGCCGGGACGCGGAGATCGAGCAGACGATCGAGGTGCTTTCCCGGCGCCGCAAGAACAACCCGGTCCTGATCGGGGAGGCGGGCGTCGGGAAGACCGCGATCGTCGAGGGGCTCGCCCAGCGCATCGCCGCCGACGACGTGCCGGACCAGCTCGCCGGCCGGCGCGTGGTGCAGCTGGACCTGTCCGCCATGGTGGCCGGCACCCGCTACCGGGGTGACTTCGAGGAGCGGATGAACAAGCTCCTCGACGAGATCCGCGCGCACAGCAACGAGCTGGTCGTGTTCATCGACGAGCTGCACACGGTCGTCGGCGCGGGTGCCGCGGAAGGGTCCATGGGTGCCGGCAACATCCTCAAACCCGCGCTGGCCAGGGGCGAGCTGAACATCGTCGGCGCCACGACGCTCGACGAGTACCGCACCAACATCGAGCGGGATCCCGCGCTGGAACGCCGTTTCCAGCCCATCGTGGTGCCCGCGCCGAGCGCGGCGGACACGGTGCGGATCCTGCACGGGCTGCGCGACCGCTACGAGGCCCACCACCAGGTCCGCTTCACCGACGACGCCCTCGACGCGGCCACCGACCTGTCCGACCGCTACGTCACCGACCGCTTCCTGCCCGACAAGGCCATCGACCTGATGGACCAGGCGGGCGCCCGGGTGAGCCTGCGGCTGCGGCGGGGCACGACGAAGGTCCGGGAGCTGCAGGAGCGGCTCGAGCGGCTGGTCCGGAACAAGGAGCAGGCGGTCGGGGAGGAGGACTATGAGCGCGCGTCCGCGTTGCGGGACGAGATCGGCGCGGCGCGGTCCGCCCTGGACCAGGCGCGGGCCGACGGCCACTCGGCGGAGGTGCCCGAGGTGGGCACCGACGACATCGCCGACGTCGTGTCCCGGCTCACCGGCATCCCGGTCCGCCAGCTGACCCAGCAGGAACGGGAGCTCCTGCTCGCGCTCGACGAGTACCTGCACCGCCGGGTGGTCGGCCAGGACGAGGCGGTGCGGGCGGTCGCCGAGGCGGTCCGCCGGTCCCGCACGGGGATGGCCGAGCCCAACCGGCCGGCCGGCAGCTTCCTGTTCCTCGGCCCGACCGGCGTCGGCAAGACCGAGCTGGCCCGCACGCTCGCCGAGGCGCTGTTCGGCGACGAGACCCACATGATCCGGCTCGACATGAGCGAGTACGGCGAGCGGCACACGGTGAGCAGGTTGCTGGGCGCGCCACCCGGCTACGTCGGCTACGAGGAGGCCGGGCAGCTGACCGAGGCGGTGCGGCGCAAACCCTATTCGGTGGTGCTGCTCGACGAGATCGAGAAGGCCCACCCGGAGGTGTTCAACGTCCTGCTGCAGGTGCTCGACGAGGGCCGGCTGACCGACGGCCGGGGACGGACGGTCGACTTCTCGAACACCGTGCTGGTCATGACGAGCAACCTCGGCTCGGACCTCATCACGTCCGGCAGCCAGGGCGCGCTCGGCTTCAGGCCGGGCGGCGACGCCGACTCCGACCGCCAGCTGAACGAGCGGCTCATGCGGGTGCTGCGGGACTCGTTCCGCCCGGAGTTCCTCAACCGGATCGACGAGATCATCGTGTTCCGCCGGCTGGAGGAGGAGCAGCTGCAGCGGATCACCGAGCTCATGCTGGAGCGGACCACCCGCCGGGCGCACGCCCAGGACATCGAGCTGGAGTTCACGCCGGCCGCGGTCGGCTGGCTCAGCAAGCGGGGCCACCAGCCGGAGTTCGGCGCGCGCCCGATGCGCCGCACCATCCAGCGCGAGGTGGACACCCGCCTCTCCCGCATGATGCTCGACGGCACGCTCGGACCCGACACCCACGTGCGCGTCGACACCAAGGACGACGACCTGACGTTCGAGACGAGCCAGCCGGCCGAGCGCTGAACCCTTGTCGGCGGGCGGTCAGTCGGCGTTGATCGCGTTGACCACCAGGTCGCGGAACTTCTCCTCCGGTACCGCGGGCTCCTGGTGTCCGCCGTGTGGTTCGAACCACCCGGGTGCGATGGCGTAGAGCGCGGCGGCGTCGTCCCACAGCCGGGTGCCGAGCCACTGGGTCGGATCGACAAGCAGTGCCGCGCGCAGCAGGCCCGGCAGCCCCGCCCGCTCGAGCCGGGCGACCATCGCCTCGGTCGGATCGTAGGTGAGATCCGCACCGGCGGGCGGAAGGTCGACGAAGGCCACGTCGCGCACGCGGTCCAGCACGGCGACCGCGGCGCGGCACGCGGGGAGGTCGTACTCGCAGTTGAAGTTGTCCGGGTTGTTCTCGGCGAACGACCGGCCGGAGGCGACGACGTGCACGTTCGAGCCGAGCGCGGGTGCGTAGCGCAGGAAGGACGTCCACGGACCGAGGACCAGCACGTCGATTCTGGCGCAGCCGCGCACCGCCGTGCCGACGTCGCGGGCGAGCTGGCCGGGACCGACCCCGAACGGGACGGCGTCGTGCAGGAAGTTGTTCATCCGCTCGGCACCGGACCGGGCCGCCGGCAGCCAGTCGTACGCCGGGGGGCTCGCCGACGCGAGCCCCGGGATCACCCGCGGCGGATCGCCGTGGGCGGCCAGGAACATCGAGATCGCGGTGGCGCCGGCTTGCACGCCGGCGACGCCTTCGGTGACGACGACCGCGCGCACGTCGCGCTCGGGTGCCGGCAGCGCGACCGCCCGGTCGTCGTCCAACCCGACATCGGTGTCGACGATCAGGCAGGCCCGTACACCAGCCGCCGGCTGATCGGCCGCGAGCGTCGGCATGCCGAGCCCGGCCCACCCGATCGCGAGCGCCAACGCCGTGACCGAGAGCCGGCCCAGTCTCCGCTTTGCCATGCGTACCACCGTGTCCCGCTCGGTCGTGCGGTCACGTGGATCCTACGACCCGCTGCTGCCGTCCGTCAGGTGTCCGCGGTCAGCAGGAACGCGGGCGATGACCAGTAGTCGCACAGTGGCTCGACGGTGACGTCGCGGTAACCCCTGGGCCACCAGGTCGCGGTCGGCGTCGTATCGGCGAGGCCCTGCTCGTACGGCCTGCGAGTGCTACGACGGCGGCGTGGTCCACCTGTCCTACCGACCGCGGGCCTGACCGCCCGGCGCGTCCCAGGATCTGGAAACCCGCGCGACGTTGTCGGTGGTGTCGCGTTGTATGCGGGCATGGCCACCATGCATGTAGACCGGGTCGGGCCCGGCTCGCTGCCGCGGGTCAGCCTGATCGCGCTGGCCGGGCGGGCGCTCGGCGCGGTGCCGCCGCCCGCGCAGGTGCTGGCCGGCATCGTCAGCGTCCAGATCGGCGCGGCGCTGGCCAAGCAGCTGTTCGGCGCGGTCGGCAGCGTCGGCACCGTCGCGCTGCGCCTGTTCTTCGCCGCGCTGGTGCTGCTCGCGGTGTGGCGGCCGTCGCTGCGCATGGAGCGGCGCGCCTGGGCGGTGGTCGTCGGCTACGGCCTGGTCCTCGGCGCCATGAACCTGTGCTTCTACCTGGCGCTGGCCAAGATCCCGCTCGGCATCGTGGTGACGATCGAGTTCCTCGGCCCGCTCGCGGTGGCCATCGGCGGCTCCCGCCGCTGGCTGGACGGCGTGTGGGCGATGCTCGCCGCCGGCGGGGTGGTGCTGCTGACCGAGGGCCGCGGCGACCTGCACCTGGCCGGCATCCTGTTCGCGCTCGCGGCGGCGGCCTGCTGGGCCTGCTACATCCTGCTCAGCGCGGCACTCGGCCGGCACACCACCGACGGCAGCGGCCTGGCGCTCGGCATGGCCCTGGCGGCCGTCGTCGTCGCGCCGGTCGGCATCGTCGACAGCGGCACGGCACTGCTCGAACCGTGGGTACTCGCGGTCGGGCTCGGGGTGGCCCTGCTGTCGTCGGTCATCCCGTACTCACTGGAACTGGAGGCACTGCGCCGGATCCCGCCGAAGGTGTTCGGGGTGCTGATGAGCCTGGAGCCGGGGGTCGCCGCACTCGTGGGCCTGGTCGTACTCGGCGAGATCCTCGGCCCGCTTCAGTGGCTGGCGGTACTCCTGGTCGTCGCCGCCTCCGCGGGCGCGACGAGGATGGCCCGTTCGGACGGCTGACCCGCGCCAGGTCGTGTCGGGATGTCGAGCCCGCGCGGCCATTGAAGGTGGCCGGGTGGCGCGCCCCGCGCTGGACGCCGGCCACCTAGCCGGCTCCCGGACTCAGGGCGTCGCGGGCTCGGCGTAGGAAGTCCTGCTCAGCCGCATTGTCCGTGTGGGTCAGGGCCGCCTCGTACGCGGACGCCGCCTCGGCCGGCCGGTTCAGGCGGCGCAGCAGGTCGGCGCGGATCGCGTGGAAGAGGTAGTAGCCGTCCAGCGGCAGCGACTCGACCAGGGTCAGGGCGGCGGCCGGGCCGGACACCTCGGCCACGGCGACCGCCCGGTGCAGCGCCACCACCGGCGTGGGCGTGCACGTCAGAAGCTGGTCGTACAGCGCGACGATCTGCCCCCAGTCCGTCGCCGGCGCGGACACGGCATCGCTGTGGACGGCGGTGATCGCGGCCTGGAGCTGGTACGGCCCGGGCTGGTTGCGCCGCAGGCACTGCCGCACGATGGCCTGCCCCTCGGCGATCAGCGAGCGGTCCCATAGCGACCGGTCCTGGTCGCCGAGCCGCACGAGGTCGCCACCGGCGCCGACGCGGGCCGGGCGGCGGGACCCGGTGAGCAGCATCAGCGCCAGCAGGCCCAGCACCTCCGGCTCGTCGGGCATCAGCTCGGCCAGCAGCCGGCCCAGCCGCACGGCCTCCGCGCACAGGTCGTCGCGCACCAGGTCGGTGCCGGAGCTGGCCGTGTAGCCCTCGTTGAAGATCAGGTACACGACCGCGAGCACCGACCGCAGCCGCGCGGGCAGGTCGGCCTCGTGGGGCACCCGGTACGGGATCCGCGCGTCGCGGATCTTGCCCTTCGCGCGGACCAGCCGCTGGGCCATCGTCGACTCGGGCACCAGGAACGCCCGCGCGATCTCCGGGGTGGTGAGCCCGCCGAGCAGCCGCAGGGTGAGCGCCACCTGGGCGGCGGTGCCGAGCGCGGGGTGGCAGCAGGTGAAGATGAGCCGCAGCCGGTCGTCCCGCACGGCCCCCACCTCCTCCGGTTCCGACTCGGCGTGCAGCAGCGCCGCCTGGGCGTGCCGGTCCGCGCGGGAGGCCTCCCGGCGGAGCCGGTCTATCCCGCGGTTGCGTGCGGTGGTGATGATCCAGCCGGCGGGGCTCGGCGGCAGCCCGGTCTCGGGCCAGCGCTCGACGGCCGCGGCGAACGCGTCCTGGACCGCCTCCTCGGCGACGTCGATGTCGCCGAAGACGCGGACCAGGACCGACACCGCCCGGCCGTGCTCCTCCCGGAAGACCCGCTCGACGTCCAGGTCAACCATGCACGTCAGCCATTGGCCGGGCGAACCTCGATCCACAGCGGCTCGAGCACCGTGGCGAGCCGGCCGGCCCACCCGAGCGCGGCGTCGAGGTCGGCCACCTCGATGACGGTGAACCCGCCGAGGTACTCCTTGCCCTCGACGAACGGCCCGTCGGTGGTGAGCACGTCCGGCCCCTTGGCCCGCAGGACGGTCGCGGTGCTCGGCGGGTGCAGCCCGGCGGCGAACACCCACACCCCGGCGTCGCGCATCTCCCCGTTGAGCGCGTCGAGCCGTTCCATCACCGGCCCGAGCACCTCGGGTGGTGGCGGCTCGCCCTCCGGCTGGTAGATGCTCAGCAGATACTGCGTCATCGCCCCGTCCCTCCCCGCACCCGGTAGGTCGCCAGCACCACGCCGGTCGTCGTGGTCACGCTATCGACAAGGTCGAGATCCGCCACCGGGGCGCCGTCGGGGAACAGCCGGCGGCCGGTGCCGAGGATCAGCGGGTAGATCGAGAGCAGGTACTCGTCGACGAGGTCGTGCCGCATCAGCGTGGCGACGAGCTCGCCGCTGCCGAGCACCGCGATGTCGCCGCCCGGCCCGGTCTTGAGCTTCGCCACCGCCTCCGGCACGTTCTCCGGGATCAGGACCGAGTTCTGCCAAGGCAGCGGCCCGGACCGGGACACGACGTACTTCGTGCTGTTGTTCAGCACGCCGACGATCGGGTTGTCGGCGGGCTGGCTGGGCCAGTAGCCGTGGAGGTCGTCGTAGGTGCGGCGGCCGAGCAGCAGCCGGCCCTCGCCGGTCATGCGCTCGCCCATCACGCGGCCCATGACCTCGTCCTGGTACGGGACGGCCCAGCCGCCGCGGGTGAAGCCACCGCGGGTGTCCTCGTCGGGCCGGCCGGGGGCCTGCATCACGCCGTCGAGGGTGATGCTGTTGACGACCACGATCCTGCGCATCGCGCGCTTCCTTCCGTGGAGGGCGTTTGCCTCCTACACGAACGGTGGATCGCCGTTTCGACACCCGGCGCGGTGACTTTCGTGTGGTGCCCCTCCCGGGAGCGGGCCGGGAGGGACACCACGTTCTCGTCGGGCCCGGGCCCACCCGGGGCTGGGGGCCGGCGTCATCGGACTCGACGAGCGGCGTCGGCGCGGGGGGTGTCGCCGACGCCGGGTCTGGCGTGTGCGGACGTGAATCGGGAGACGCGGCAACGTGCAACGCGCTGTGGCGGTATTGATCTCGATTGCCAACGACAGGGTGAGCGCCGTTGGTCCGATCGGCCTAGTTGCCTGGGTCGAGCGGTGCGCTCGGGTCGACTTCCGGGGTCGGGACCGACGGAAGGACGGCGTTCGCCTCGGCCTTCTTCTCCTTCTTGGCCTTGGTCGACGTCGGCGGCTGGCCCTCACCGCCGCCGGTTCCCCCGCTGCCCTGCTCGCTGCCTCGCTCGGTGTCCTGGCGGGTGTCCGGGGCGCCGTTCCTGGTCCGCGGGACGGCGTCGGGGACGAGTGCCGGTGGCGTGATCTCGACGCTCGCCGTCGACTTGCCGGGCGCGACCGGTGGCAGGGCGGGCAGCAGTTCGCGGACCGTGGCGATGTCGGTGCGCAGCCGGTGCTCGTCGGTGGGCTCGTTCACCTTGTCCGCCAACGAGTCCGCGACGGCGAGCAGCCGCGCGGCCTCGGGGTAGTGGCCCTGGTCGGCCTCGGTCTTGGCGTCGGACACGGCGCGGTCGGCGTCGTCCCGCGCGGCCCGCGACTCGGCGAGGTCGCCGTACATCACCCGGGTGACCGGCCACAGCGGGCTGCTCGGCCCGGCGTACGCGGCAGCGATGGTGACCGTGCCGCCGGCGACGAGTACGGCGGCCGCGGCGCTCAGCGACACGCGGGCCACCCGCCGCGGCCGGCGGCGCTTCGCCGCGCTCCTCCGGCGCTTCGCCGGGCCGGGGGCGGTGATGGCGGCGGTGACGGCGTCGAGCAGGCGGGGGTCGACCGGTCCGGCGGCGGGCAGGCCGGCGCGCCAGCCGGCGAGCATCCGTTCGACGTCACCGGCGGCGGGCTCGCCACGGCCGAGCCGGTCGAGCAGGTAGTCGTCGTCGCGCAGGGTGGCGAAGTCGGGCTTGTCGGGGCTCATGCGACCACCTCGTCGGGAGCGTGCTCGCGGGCCCATTCGCGCAGCCTGGCGAGTGCCCGCGACTGCGCCATCCGCACGGCGGCGGGCGACTTGCCGATGACCGCGCCGACCTCCTCGGCGGTGAGGCCGGCGGCGACGCGCAGCACGATGATCTCCCGCTGCGCGTCGGTGAGGTCGTTGAGCAGGGGCAGCAGGCGGCGGGAGAGGTCGGCGGTGATCGCGAGGTCCTCGGGGTCCCAGCCGTCGTCGACGGGTTCGGGCACGGTCTCGATGGGCCGGATGGCCTGGGCGGCGGACGCGGTGCGGTGTGCGTCGGCGACCTTGTGCGCGGCGACGCGGTAGACGAACGCGGTGAACGGCAGCCCGCGGTCCTGGTAGCGCGGCAACGCCTCGAACACCGCGAGGCAGACGTCCTGCGCCACGTCGTCGGGCGTCTGGTCACCGCGGCCGAGCGAGCCGAGGTGCGCCCAGCAGTAGCGCAGCACACCGGGCCGGATCCGCGCCAGCAGGTCGGCGGCGGCCCCGGGATCTCCCCGTCTGGCACGTCGCGCGAGGTCGTTGTCGAGCGTCACCACCGTCGTCGCCCTCTCGTGGGCCCCCTTGCCCTCACCCTAACGATGATCAGTGATCCACGGTTAACGGCGGGGCCTCATGCGTGGACCTTCTCCGCCACCACCACAATGACCGCGCCGACGGCGGCCACGCTGAGGTTGGCGTACAGCTCGTAGCCCGCCAGCGCGTCGATGTTCGGGATCACGAACCGGTTGAAGACGTTGAGCACCACGCTCATCAGCGGCTGGACGAAGAGGTGGTCGATGGTGCCGCTGATCCCCGCGACCAACAGGAACAAGCCGACGAACTGGATGGCCTTGCGCATGGCCCAACGCTACGAACCCGGTGCCCCGCCGCGGATCGGCCGACGGTCCCCGGATGCGGGCGGCCGCCGCGACCAAGGTATCGAGGCGCCCGACGAAGGTCTCGATCTCGGGCCGGTCGCCGGACCTGGGCCGTACGCTCCCGAGCAGGATGAACGACACCCTGCTCCTGCCCCGCCGCGGCACGCGCGACTGGCTGGTGGACACGGCACTGTTCCTGTTCGCGGTCCTCTTCGGCGCGCTCATCGCGGTGCAGCGCTTCCGCGCGCTGCCCGACCCGGCGTGGCTCTACGACGTCGACCAGGTCGTCGGCGCGGTGGCGTGTGTCGCGGTCTGGCTGCGGCGCAGCAGGCCGGTCGAGCTCGCCGTCGTGCTCGTGGTGCTGTCGACGGTGTTCGAGTTCGTCTCCGGGCCGATGCTCGTCGCGCTGTTCTCCGTCGCGGTGCACCGGCCGGCGCGCACGACGCTCGCGGTGTTCGGGCTGAGCGTGCTGAGCGCGACCGGCTACGCGCTGCTGCGGCCCGAGCCGGACGCCCCGCCGCTGCTCCTGTGGATGTTCGGCGTCGCGGTCCAGGCCGCCGCGGTCGCGTGGGGCATGGTCGTGCGCAACAGGCGCGCGCTCGTCGAGTCGCTGCGGGACCGGGCCGAGCGTGCGGAGACCGAGGCGCACCTGCGGGCCGACCAGGTGCGGCACGAGACCCGCGCGGCGATCGCCCGGGAGATGCACGACGTGCTCGGCCACCGGCTCTCGCTGCTGAGCGTGCACGCGGGCGCCCTCGAGTTCCGGCCGGACGCGCCGCCGGCGGACGTCGCGCGGGCGGCGACGGTCATCCGGGAGAGCGCCCACCAGGCGATGCAGGATCTCCGCGAGGTGATCGGTGTGCTGCGTGCTCCCGTCGGTGAGCTGCCGCAGGCGACGTTCGCCGACGTGCCGGCGCTCGTCGCCGAGTCGGAGCGGGCCGGCATGCGGGTGTCGCTGTGCACGTCGGTCGTCGCGCCGGTGCCGGACACGCCCGGGCGGACCGCGTACCGGGTGGTCCAGGAGGCGCTGACCAACGCCCGCAAGCACGCGCCGGGCGCCGAGGTCCGCGTGTCCTTGTCGGGCACGCCGGGTGCCGAGCTCGCCGTGTCGGTCGGCAACGGCCCGCCGACCGGGCCCGGGCCGTGCGGCCCGCCGGGGCAGGGGCTCGCGGGACTCGCCGAGCGGCTGGCCCTGGTCGGCGGGCGGCTCGAGCACGGGCCGACCTCCGATGGCTGGCGGGTCGCGGCCTGGCTACCGTGGCCGCCGTGACGACACCCGAGCCGGTCGCCGTGCTGATCGTGGACGACGACCCGCTCGTGCGGGCGGGCCTGGCGATGATGCTCGGCGGCGCGCCGGACATCCGGGTGGTGGGCGAGGCGGGCGACGGCTCGGAGGTGCTGGGCTCGATCGACCGGCACGGCCCGGACGTGGTGCTGATGGACATCCGTATGCCGGCGGTGGACGGGCTCGCCGCCACCGAGGCGGTGCGTGCCCGCCACCCGGCACCCGAGGTGATCGTGCTGACCACGTTCGACGCGGACGCCCACGTGCTGCGTGCGTTGCGGGCCGGCGCGGCCGGGTTCCTGCTGAAGGACACCCCGCCGGCGCAGATCGTCGCCGCGGTGCGGGAGGTGGCCCGCGGCAACCCGGTGCTCTCGCCGGCGGTGACCCGCCGCCTCATAGCACGGGTGGCCGACACCGACGCCGACCGGCGCGGGGTTCGCGCCAGGCGGCGGCTGGCCGGGCTGAACGAGCGGGAGCGCGAGGTGGCCGTGGAGGTGGGCCACGGCCGGTCCAACGCCGAGATCGCCGCCCGCCTGTACCTGTCCGTGCCCACGGTGAAGACCCACGTGTCGAGCGTGCTGACCCGGCTCGACCTCAACAACCGCGTGCAGATCGCCCTGCTGGTCCACGACGCGGGCCTGCTCGACGGGTGAGCGTCAGGGCGCCTTCACGATCGCGTCGATCTCGACCTCGCAGCCCCTCGGCAGCGACGCCACGCCGACCACGGTCCGCGCCGGCCGCGGCTCCGGCCACAGGTCGAGGTACTGCTCGTTGGCCGCGTCCCGCAGGCTCAGGTCGGTGACGAAGTAGGTCAGCTTGACCACGTCCTCGAGCCGCGCGCCGACCGTGGCCATCCGCTCCTGCAGCTGCTCCAGCGCCGCGTCGACCGCCGCCCGGCCACCGGAGACGATCGTGCCGTCCGGCCGCACCGGCAGCGAGCCGGACACGAAGACCAGGCCGGCCGCGACGACCGCGGGGCTGTACGGATGCTGCGGGTCGGTGCTCACCGACCACCTCCATCGGGCTCGATCTCGAACGTCACCAGCGCGTCGGCCTGTGCGTAGATGTCCTCGAGGTCGGCGTAGTCGTCGAAGCCGGCGACGACGAGGTTGACCGCGAAGATCTCGTAGTCGGCGGTGATCAGGTCGCCGGGCCGCACGGACGGCACGACCTGGAGCACGTCGGGCAGGTCGGCGACCGCGTCGAGGCCGTGGATCGCCTTGAGGCGACCGGTTCGCCCGGGGAACAGGGTGAGCGTGGCGAGCGGGATGGGCAGCGGCGGCGCGCTGCGCGGGCAGGGCACGCCGCGGGCGAGCGAGATGACCTCGGCGGCGGTGTTCACGCCGGTGCGCAGGCCGTAGAGGGTGCCGAGCAGCTGGCCGCCGGGCCGCCCGTTGACCTCGACGACGGTGGGCCCGGCCTGCGCGTCGTCGATGATCTCGACGCAGCCGGCGACGTTGTCCAGGCCGACGGCGCGGACGGCGGCCACGACGCAGGCCTCGATCTCGGCCTCGCGCCGCGGGTCCAGGCCGATCGGCGGGCTGACGAAGCCGCGCTCGAAGAACCGGTCGTCGATGAGGAACTTGTCCACCACCGGCAGGGCCTCGACCTCGCCGTCGCGGACCACGAAGTCCACTGTGTACTCGGGGCCGTTGAGCCTGCCCTCGACGAGGAAGCCGCGGGTGGGGTCGATGGTGGTGCCGTCGCCGTTGTCGACGGGCCGGGCGTAGAGGTTGCGCAGCTGCGGGGCGTCGAGCAGCCGGGTGCTGATCTTGGTGTGCGCGGCGGCGAGCTCCTCGACGGTGCGGACCGGCTCGACGAGGTGGCTGCCGGCGCCGTTGACCGGCTTGATCACCGCGGGGAGGCCCACCCGCGCGGCGACGGCCGCGGCCTCGGCGGGGTCGTGCATGAGCGCGAACCGCGGGGTGCTGAGGCCGGCCCGGCGCAGCGCGGTGCGGGTGGCGTACTTGTTGCGGCACAGCAGCAAACCGCGGGCCGGGGTGCGCCCGACGCCGAGGATCTCGGCGGCGCGGGCGGCCGCGACGAGGGTGCCGTCGGAGGCGGAGAAGACGGCGCCGAGCCGGTGGCCCTGGCTGAGCGTGCGGGCGGCCTCGGCCAGCTGCTCGGGGTCGGTCGGGTCGTCGACCACGGCGAGGCCGTCGACGAGCTTGTCGAGCTCGATGGCCTCCACGGTGTCCAGCGGCCCGGTGACGAGGCCGATGACGCAGCCGGCGGCGCGGACCGTCTCGGCGGTCTGGGCCACCCACACGATCCCGGTGTCCCGGACGACGACGACGATCTCCGTGCCCATGCCTGCCCCCTGCTCGACCAGCCCGCTCGTGGAGTCTCGCACGGTGGGGCCGATTCGTTTCGGGCTCGGTCTCGTTTCAGGCTCGGTCTCGTTCAGGCTCCGTCGAGCTCGAGCGCGTCGGCGACGAGGTCGACCGCGCTGCGGGCCGGGTCGCGGGCGGCGCTGTTGTAGACCTGCTCGGTGGTGTCGATGCTGGTGTGCCCGACGTCGGCCTGGACGTGGACGAGCTGCGCGCCGGCCTCGACCGCGGTGGTGACGTAGAAGTGGCGCAGGGCGTGGGGGTGCATGGCCCCGGCGACGTCGCGGAGTGGCTCGCCGGCGGCCGTGGCGAGGCGGCGCAGGAGCTGCCAGACGGCCTGGCGCTGGTAGCGGTTGCCGGTGCGGGTGAGCAGTAGCGGGCGGCTGGCCTGTGGTTCGCGTCTGGCGGGCAGGGTGGCTCTTTCGTTCTCGCCGCTGATCCGCAGGTAGTCGGTGAGTGCTTGCTCGGCGGCGGCGTGCAGGTAGACGACGCGGGTCTTGCCGCCCTTGCCGTGGACCCGCAGCGCGCGCCGCCCGCGGGTGACGTGGAGGTCGGCGCGGTCGAGGTCGCAGAGCTCGCTGACCCGCAGGCCGAGCGTGAAGAGGGCGACGACGGCCTTGGCGCGCGCCGTGTCCTTCTCTCCGGCGCCCTGCCGCCTGGTGGCCGCGGTCTCGTAGAGGGCCCGCACCTGGCCGGTGGTGAGGACGATCGTGGCGGTGGTCGTGCCCTTGGGCTTGACGAGCCCGAGCCGGCGCCGGTTGAGCCCGGCGGGGTTGCCGTCGGCGAGGCCGGTGTCGGCGAGGTGGGTGTAGAGCGCCTTGACGGTGGCGAGCATGCGGTCCCGGGTGGCGACGGCCGCGCCGGCGTCGTCGAGGTTTTCGAGCCAGGCCTTGACGTGGGTGGAGGTGGCGGCGAGGGGGTCGATGCCGCGGCTTGCGCACCAGCGGAACCAGTGGAGGTGGCGGAAGCGGCCACGCGCGGCTGGGGGAGGGATGCGGCCGGGTTTTGCGACGCTCGGTGTGGCGCTCGGGGTGGTCCTCGGTGCGGTCCTCGGGGTGCCGAGGGCGGCGGCGTAGCGGGCGACGGCGGTCGACCAGGGGTGGTCGGTGTCGCCCGCCACGCCACCGTGCAGCCAGTCGCGGAGGTCGGTGGGGCTCGTGGGGAGGCCGAGGCCTTCGGCGTAGGTGCGGCGGGTGGCGGTGTTGCCGTAGCCGGCGAGCCAGTCGGCGATGGCCCTTAGTAGTTCCGCGGGGTCGCTGACGCTCGGCCAGGGGCCGTTCGCCGGCGCCAGATCGGTGCCTCGAGCCGCTATCTCCGTCACCGGCTCAGCTTAGCTACAAAAGCACACTTCTGTAGCTGACCTTGGTTATATGTTATCTAACTCGTATGATTGGTTGCCGGTTATAGAACTGTCTACTAGGGTATGGATCATGGGCGAACAGGTTGAAGCGGACATATCGGGCCTCTGTGGGTTCAGCCGGTGCCGGGCGCCGCTGCCGGGGCCCGGGCCGAAGGGTGGCCGCCCGTTCGCTTACTGTCCGGACCGCTCCTGGCCAGGTGGGAAGACGTGCAAGCAGCTCGCCGCCGCGCAGGAGGCGCTGGCGGAAGCGCTCGAGGAGCGGGGGAGCGCGGAGCTGGTGGCGGCGGCCACCACGTTCACCGCGGCCGCCGACCGCGTCGCCGGCCCGCTCGCGGAGGTCCTCGCCGCCGCCGAGGCGCTACGCGGCCGGCTCGCGGAGGAGATCGAGGCCGCCGCCGACCGGGCTTCGCGGGCCGAGACCGCGGCCGCCACCGAACGGGGCCTGCGCCAGACCGCCGAGTCGGCCGCCGGGGAGGCGCGGGCCGCCGCGGCCGAGGCGAGGTCGTCCGCCGATGCGGCCATCCGCGAGGCCGGGTCCAACGCCGAGGCCGAGATCCACTTGGCGCGCGCGACCGCGGAGGCCGACGTCCAACTCGCCCGCACCGAGGCGGAGACCGAGGTCCGGCGGATCCGCGAGGCCACGGCGGCGGAGATCCAGGAGGCTCGGGAGGCGGCCGAGGCGGAGATTCAGCACCTCAACGAGGCCGCCGACGTGGCGGTCCAGACGGCCCGCGACGCCGCCGAGACCGCGATGGCCGAGGCGGAGCGCCACCGCCAGGACCGCGACCAGGCCCGCGCGGAAGCCCGCGCCGCGAGGGAGTCCGCCACCCGGGCCGACCTGGCGAAGGCCCGCGCGGAAGGCATGGCCACCACGAACGCCGACCGAGCCGACGCGGCCACCCGGTCCCTGACCGAAGCGACGACGAGAGTCGCGACCCTCACCACCGAACGCGACACCGCCCGAGTGGCCGAGGCCCACCTTCGCGAGGCCCTGAGCGAATCCCGTACCACCGCCGAAACGGAACGAGCGAGGCTCACCGCCGAGGTCACGGCCCGAACGCAGGACCCCCGCCTAACCGCGATGCGCGAGGTCCTCCTGACCCCCGCCACCCCGGCCGAGGACGTCCGCACCCGCCTGCTCGCGGTGCTGCTGGACCAGGGCTGAGTGGACCGGTTGACCACCGGCGGCGCGGCGCGCCGACAAGGCGCTGCGGCTGGACGGCGGGCTGAACGGCAAGGGGCAGTGGCGGCCGAAGTCAGTGGACCAGGCGGAGGCGGGGTTTCGGGTTCGGCATGCCTATCAGGTCTCTCAGGCGGGGGAGTCCTATGTGGAGGCGTTCGGCGAGCAGCGGTAGCGGTAGGCCGTGGTCCGCGGCCAGCTCTACCGCTCTGCGGAGCAGCGCCGGTTGTTCCCCGGCGTAGTCGGCGTGGACCGGTTCGTGGGTGCGCCACCCGAGGGCGCTGAGCGTGGCCATCGTGCGGCGGACGGTGGAGTCCGCGTACGCCGCCAGGTCCTTGCCCCGGTAGAGGAGGGCCTCGACCGACACCCCGTAGGCGTCGGCCGTCTGCTTCAGCGCGGGGATGTCCACCGGGGTGGGGAGCAGGGGGCGGATCTCGGCGGCCGGCATGAGCAACTCCGCCGCGAACGCGTTGGCCTGGCGCTCGTGTTGGGCGGAGCCCGGGGCGGGGTCGGGGTGCAACAACAGATGGCCTAGCTCGTGGGCCACCGAGAAGCGGCGGCGCATCGGGTTTCCCTTGTCGGACAGGGCAATCATCGGGCGGCCGTGCAGCGCGGCGGAGAACGCGTCGATCGCCACGCTGTCCACCGCCGGCATGCCGGCCACGACGATGCCGCGGGCCTCGAGGTTGCGCACCAGGTGCACGACCGGGCCTGTCGGCAGGTCCCACGCCTTCCGGATGGTGCGCGCGGTCCGGACGACGTCACCGTGGGGAATGCCCAGCGGCAGGCCCAGGTCGACCGGCGGCAGCTCGATCACCTGGTCGAGCTGGTCGGTGATCTCCCACAGCAGCTCCACGTGCGCCAGGGCCTGCTGGCGCTGCACGGCGGTGGTCGCGCGGAGCGAGCGGAAGTGCGCCTGGGTGGTGTCCAGCCGCAGCTGCGGCCGGCCCGCGGCGAAGAACCCGACGGGCACCTCCAACGCGCGGGCACACCGGGTGAGGACCTCGGCGCTCGGCCGGGACTGGCCCAGCTCGTACTGCGACACGGCCGCCGCGGTGCGCTCGATCAGCACGGCCAGCTCACGCTTGCGCAGGCCGGACAGCTCCCGGGCCATCGTCAGCCGGGCGGGGGCGAATGCCTGCGCGACGGCGGCGGCATTCGTGGTCACGACAAACCCCCTGGGCAGACGGGCACGGGAAACTAGCGCCATCGTGGTCGAGCACGGAGCGTGGCGCCAATCGGGTGAAGCGTGAGTTATTCGGTGGCGGCCGGCGCCTCGGAGCGCGGTCGCAACGGCAGCATCGGCTGCGGCAGGCCGAACGCGTCGGGCGCGGGCCGTCCGGACGGCACCGCCGCGGCGAGCCGGGATGCGACGTCGTAGAGCTGAACCCGCCAGGTCCAGTCGATGTGGTTGTCTTCCTGCAACGTGCCCTGGCCGGCCCACAACCCGGTGAGGCCGACGGCTTCGGTGCCGTTCCACGGGAGGAATAGCCTCTCGCGGCCGGAGAACCAGGCGTCCAGGCGCGGGAAGAGCCCCTCGCCGTCGCCGGCGCCGAACAGCTCGCGGCGGAGCTCGCTGGCATCGCCGAGGGACCTGTCCGGTCCCGACGGCATCAGCAGCGGATACATCCCCACCTTGGGCAGCTTCAGCAGCAACGCCTGGAAGGACGTGTCGACCATCAGGCCGGGCAGCTCGCCGACGAGTGAACTCGCCGTCGCCCGGAGGTACTGGTAGCGGTCGGTGCCGAAGCTCGTGTTGTTGTCCCAGTTGCCGCGGGAGCTGTTCCGCCGGGCCGGTTGAAGGTCGGCCGCGGTCTCGTGCGCGTCGTGCAGCCACCGGCAGAGGACGGCGGTGAACTCCACTATCTCGTGCGGTCGGAGGAGCGTGGCGAGGTACTCCATGTGTTTCTGGTCGTTCGCCACTGCCGCTCCTCTTGATCGAAGGACCCGGTTCGGGGTCGGTCACTTGATTCTCGCCCCGGAATCCGTCACGGCGGGGGACCTCCGTCGGCGTGTCGCCCGGCCGAACGCTGCGCCACGCCGACGGCCGGACCATGCCGCTCGCCACGCTGTTCGGCCGCACCGTCGCGATCGAGTTCCACGCGGCCGCCACCCCAAGCACCAGGAGGTCCCGATGAGATCGATCTTGCTGGGGCGCGCTCAGCTGACGGGAGCGCCGAACCACGTGGGCAGCTGGCCGACCAGATCCTGCTGGTCTTCACCGACCCAGGCCACGTGGCCGTCCGGCCGCAGCAGCGCCGCGGGCGCGTCGAGTTCCTCGCTGACGTCGACGACGTGGTCGACCCGATCCGCCCAGCCCGCCACCGAGAGCCGGCCGGTCTGGTCGAGCAGCAGGCCGCGGCCGCCGTGCATCAGCTCGTAGAGGCGCCCCCGCTTCAGTCCGATGTCCCGCAGCCGCCGGCCGAGTAGCTCATGCCCCTCGCCGAAGTCGTAGCGGATCCCGATCGCCGTGATCTTCCCGATCAGGTACCGGGTCACCTCCTCGAAGTCCATCAGCTCGGACATCAGCCGGCGCGCCGCCTGGGGACCCGGCTCGAGGGACGTCAGCTCGACCTGCGCGCGGGTGTTGTCCAACACGTCGGCGGCCACCGGATGCCGTTCGGTCTGGTAGCTGTCCAGGAGCCCCTCCGGTGCCCAGCCGTCGACCTCGGCGGCCAGCTTCCAGCCGAGGTTGAAAGCGTCCTGGATACCGAGGTTGAGCCCCTGCCCGCCCATCGGCGGGTGGATGTGCGCCGCGTCGCCGGCGAGCAGCACCCGGCCGACCCGGTAGCGCTCGGCCAGCCGGGTGGCGTCGCCGAACCGGGAGAGCCAGCGCGCCGAGTGCACGCCGAAGTCGGTGCCGGCGACCTCCCGGATCTGGTGCTTCAGCTCGTCCAGGGTCGGCGGGACCGTGCGGTCCTCGGCCACCCCGGCGGCGGGCGCGACGGCGCGGTACACCCCGTCCCCGATGGGCCCGACGCCGAACCCCTTGTGGGTCTCGCGGGCTTCGGCCACCACGGCCGCCACCGTCTCCGGCGACGCGGTCAACTCCACCTCACCCAGCAGCCACTCCTTGCTGGCGGGCTCGCCGGGGAAACCGACGCCGAGCAGCCTGCGCACCGTGCTGCGGCCGCCGTCGCAGCCGACGAGGTAGCGCGAGCGCAGCCGCGTGCCGTCGGCCAGCTCCACGGTCACCCCGTCCGCGTCCTGGCTCAGCCCGACCAGTTCGCAGCCGCGCCGGATCTCGGCGCCGGCCTCGACGGCGTGCTCGGTCAGCAGGCGGTCGGTGGTGGTCTGCGGGATGCCGAAGAGGTACGGATGCGCGGTGTCCAGCCGGTCCGGCGAGGGCTTGATGATGCCGGCGAAGACACCACGGAGCGGGTACTGCTGGCCGAGCGGGTGGAAGCGCTCCAGCAGACCGCGCTGGTCCATCACCTCGACGCTGCGCGCGTGCAGGCCCAGCGAGCGCTCGATCTTGGTCGGCTCCGCGTCCTTCTCCAGCACGACCACGCGCACGCCGTGCAGCCGCAACTCACCGGCCAGCATCACGCCGGTCGGTCCGCCGCCGGCAACGATCACGTCAATCATGAAGACCCCCCATTCGACAAAGGTTGCATTTCGGCCAGCTGCTCCGCGCAGTCCACCGGCGGTTCGACCTCCCGCGAGACCCGCCCGTCGACAAGAGCACACGTACTTCGCGAACCCCCGTTTTCCGCACGTTCTGGCTTCGGCCGGAGATTCTGCGGCACGACCCGGGTCTTGCCGCAAGCCCCCCGGTGCGCTATAAATTAGACATGGCAAGGAGTGGGTGACCTCCTTGCCATTGTCTTTTGTCTGCCTTTTGTCGTCCGCTGTGGACGGACAAGCTCCTCCCGAAGCGGTGACGCGCCGGCCTTCCCGCAGGTGCAGGGCGCGGCCCGGTTCGGCGAGCCACACCAGCCCGTTCGAGCACTGCGGCTGACCTGCCACTCGGCGCGGCGTGCACGGGTCGTGCACCGGACGTGCACGCCACGCCAATGTCGCGCTGGCTAACTCGTCTGTGGGGGCCGGAGAGCCCGGACCCGCACAGGCAAGGAGCCAGCTCATGAGCGACAAGAAGATCATCGCGGTGGTCGGCGCGACCGGGTCCCAGGGCGGCGGCCTCGCGCACGCCATCCTCGACGACCCGGACAGCGAGTTCGCCGTGCGGGCGCTCACCCGCAACCCGTCCTCCGCCGCGGCCCAGGCGCTCGCCGCCCGCGGCGCCGAGGTCGTCGCCGCGGACCTCGACGACCCCGACAGCGTCCGCAAGGCCTTCGACGGCGCGTACGGCGCGTTCGCGGTGACCGCGTTCTGGGAGTACAACTCCGTCGAGCGCGAGCAGGCCCACGTCCGCGCGGTGGTCGACGCCGCCAAGGCCACCGGCCTCCAGCACGTGATCTGGTCGACGCTGCCCGACACCCGGCTGCACGTCCCGCTCGAGGACGACCGGATGCCGACCCTGCACGGGAAGTACAAGGTGCCCCACTTCGACAGCAAGGGCGAGTCCGACCAGGTCTTCCTCGACGCCGGCGTCCCGACGACGTTCCTGTCGACCACGATGTACTTCGACTCCTTCACCACCTTCGCCCACCCGGTGCGGGCCGAGGACGGCACGCTCGTGCTCACCCTCCCGATGTCGGACAGCCCGCTGCCGAGCGTCGCCGCCGAGGACATCGGCCGGACCGCGCTGGGCATCCTCACCGCGGGCACGAAGCTGGTCGGCGAGACCGTGGGCGTCTCCGGCGAGATCGCCACCGGCGAGGAGTACGCGGCCAAGCTGAGCGAGATCTTCGGCGAGAAGATCGAGTACCGGCCGATGAGCCCCGCCGACGTCCGCGCGCTCGGCTTCCCCGGCGCGGACGACACGGCGAACATGTTCCAGTACTACGCCGAGTTCTCCGACTACTTCACCCGCTCGCGCCTGCCCGAGAACGTGCGTGCCCTCAACCCCCGGTTGCAGGACTTCAGCACGTGGCTGCGCGACAACCGCGACAAGTTCAGGATCTGACATGCAGTTCGGGATCTTCGGGGTCGGTGACATCGCCACCGACCCCGCGACGGGGCGGGTGCCCACCGAGCACGAGCGGCTGACGGCGACGGTCGAGACGGCCGTCCACGCCGAGGAGGCCGGGCTGGACGTCTTCGCGTCCGGCGAGCACCACAACCCGCCGTTCGTGACGTCCTCGCCGACCACGCTGCTGGCCTTCGTCGCGGCGCGGACCAGCCGGCTCATCCTGTCCACGTCGACGACGCTGATCACCACGAACGACCCGGTGAAGATCGCCGAGGACTACGCGATGCTCCAGCACCTCGCCGACGGACGGGTCGACCTGATGCTGGGCCGCGGCAACACCGGCCCGGTGTACCCGTGGTTCGGCAAGGACATCCGCGACGGGATCGCGCTCGCGGTGGAGAACTACGCGCTGCTGCGCCGGCTGTGGCGCGAGGAGGTGGTCGACTGGCAGGGCAAGTTCCGCACCCCGCTGCAGTCGTTCACCGCGACGCCGCGACCGCTCGACGACGTGCCGCCGTTCGTGTGGCACGGCTCGATCCGCAGCCCGGAGATCGCCGAGCAGGCCGCGTACTACGGCGACGGGTTCTTCCACAACAACATCTTCTGGCCCACGGAACACACCCGGCGGATGATCGACCTGTACCGGACCCGGTTCGAGCACCACGGGCACGGGCCGGCCGACCAGGCGATCGTCGGGCTGGGCGGGCAGGTGTTCATGCGGAAGCGGTCGCAGGACGCGGTCGCGGAGTTCCGGCCGTACTTCGACCGCTCGCCGGTCTACGGCAACGGGCCCTCGCTCGAGGAGACCATGCGGCAGACGCCGCTGTCGGTCGGCAGCCCGCAGCAGGTGATCGAGCGGACGCTGCGGTTCCGCGAGGACTTCGGCGACTACCAGCGCCAGCTGTTCAACGTGGACGGCATGGGCCTGCCGAAGAAGGCCGCGCTCGAGCAGATCGACATCCTCGGCGAGGAGGTCGTTCCGGTGCTGCGCAAGGAGTTCGCGATCGGCCGGCCGGCACACGTGCCGGACGCGCCGACGCACGAGTCGCTGGCGGCGCGGAAATGACCCGCACGCTGGCGGTGGTGTCGGCCGGCATCGGCCGGCCGTCGTCGACCAGGCTCCTGGCCGACCGGCTGGCGCTCGCCACCGCCGCCGCGCTCGGGTCCGATGTGGACACTCAGGTGGTGGAGCTGCGCGAGCACGGGCACGACCTGGTCAACCACCTGGTGAGCGGCTACCCGGCAGCCGAGCTCGAGCTGGTGCTCGACCTGGTGGCGCGGGCGGCCGGGCTGATCGTGGTGACGCCGACGTATGCCGCGTCGTTCAGCGGGCTGTTCAAGACGTTCGTGGACGTGCTCGACGACGAGGCGCTGGTCGACAAGCCGGTGCTGCTGGGCGCGACCGGCGGCACCGGGCGGCACTCGCTGGTGCTGGAGAACGCGATGCGGCCGCTGTTCACCTACCTGCGTGCGGTGGTCGTGCCGACCTCCGTGTTCGCCGCGCCGGAGGACTGGGCCGGCGCGGCGGCGCCGGACCTGCTCGCGCACCGCGTCGAGCGGGCGGCCGGGCAGCTCGCGCGGGAGATCTCGCTGCGCGACGCGCCGGTCGTGCCGGACCCCTTCGACCCGCCGCCGCTGGACCGCCTGCTGGAATACCATCCGCCCGGAAGCCGTTGATGCTCTTCTGAGTGAGTGCTCGGTTCCGGAGGGGAGTCGCGGGTGACCGGACAGCTGCGGTTCGAGGTGCTGGGGCCGGTTCGTGCGTGGCGCGGCGACACCGAGGTCGAGCTGGGTTCACCGCAGCAGCGGGCCGTCCTCGCCATCCTTCTGCTGCGTGGCGGCGCGCCCGCGTCGACCGACCAGCTGATCTCCGCGATCTGGGGTGAGACGGCGCCGCGGGCGGCCATCGGCATGGTCCGGTCCTATGTCTCCCGGCTGCGCCGCGTCCTGGGCGACGGCTTCATCGGGTCGGTCGGCGGTGGTTACGCGCTGCCGGCCGGTTCCCTCGACATCACCGACTTCCAGCGCGGGATCAGCGCCGCGCGGGAGGCCCGGCACGCGGGCGACCACGCCGCGGAGGCCGGGGCGCTGCGGTCGGCGCTCGCGTTGTGGAAGGGGATGCCGCTCGCCGGGGTCAACGGGGAGTACGCCGAGTACGAGCGGACGCGGCTGTTCCAGGTCCGGCTGGCGGCCGTCGAGGACCTGGCGGCGGCGGACATCGAGCTGGGCCGGCACGTCGAGGCCGCGGCCGACCTCGCGCCGGTGGTGATCGAGCAGCCGCTGCGGGAGCGGCCGCGGGAGCTGCTGATGCTGGCGCTGTACCGGTCGGGCCGGCAGGCCGAGGCGCTGGCGGTGTACCAGGAGACCCGGCGCCTGCTCGACGAGCAGCTGGGCATCGCGCCGGGGCCGGAGCTGCAGGAGATGCAGCACCGGATCCTGGTGTCCGACCCGGCGTTGGCCGGCCCGCCCGCCCCCGCGCCCGCCGTGGCCGCGACCCCGGCCCAGCTGCCGCCGGACCTGCCCGACTTCACCGGCCGCGACGACCTGCTCCCCGGCCTGCGCGACGCGCTCACCCCGTCGGACGCGAGCGTCCCGGTGCTCGGCGTCGTGGGCTTGGCCGGCGTCGGCAAGACCGCGCTGGCCGTCCACACCGGTCACGCGGTGGCCCCGAACTTCCCGGACGGCCAGCTCTTCGTCGACCTGGGCGCGACCGCCGACCCGCTCGCGGTCCTGCTGCGTGGCCTCGGCGCGGTGGTGCCGGACTCGCCCAGTGAGCAGGTGGCGCTGTGGCGGACGCTGACCACCGGCCGGCGCCTGCTCGTGGTGCTCGACGACGCGCGTGACGCCGACCAGGTTCGGCCGCTGCTGCCCGGTTCGGGCGGTGCGGCGGTGGTGATCACCGCGCGGCAGCGGCTGTTCGGGCTGGCGTACGTGCATTGGCTGAAGCTGGACGGCCTGCGCGAGGACGAGGCGCTGGCGTTGTTCGAACGCCTGGTGGGCCCGGCCCGGGTGGCGGCGGAGCCGGCGGAGGCTCGGCGGTTCGTGGCCAAGGCGTCCGGCTTGCCGCAGGTGGTGCAGGCGATGGGCGCCCGGGTGGCGTCGCGACCGGGCTGGAGCCTGGCGACGGCGGGGGAGCGGATCCGCCCGCCGAGCCCGGGCGAGGTCGTGCGCCGCCCCGAGTGCACCGCGATCGAGAGCCCCTACGAGTCGGCGCTGGATGACCTGAACCCGGCGCAAGCCCGAGCGTTCCGGTTGCTGGCCGTGCCCGACGGCCCGGACATCTCGGTCGCCGCCGCGGCGGCGGTGCTGAACGTGCCGGTCGCCGATGCGGAGTCCCTCTTGGAGTCCCTGGCCGACACCCACCTGATCGAGCCAGGCGCAACGGACCGCTACCGCTACCTCACCCCGGTCCGGTCCTTCGCCAGGGGCAGGGCGCTCCTCGACGACGGTCAACCCGAGTGCCAGGCCGCGCTCGCCCGGCTGACGGCGTTCTACACGGCGTCGGTGCGCAACGCTGTGCTGGCGACGCGAGATCGCCCCGGCGACGCGTCGGGCCTGGAGTTCCCGACCGCCGAGTCGGCACGCACGTGGCTCCTGCTGGAACACGACCACCTCTGGGCGGCCGCCGCCCAGACGGCCGGCATCCCGGCGACGCAGACCACCCAGCTGACCACCCTCCTGGCCCGCGAGACCCACTCGTGGCCGGACCTGCTCCCGGCGGAGCCCGCCCCGCTGCCCGGCTGACCCGCTCGGCTCGTGGCCCGCGTCCGCGCTTGTGGTCACTGTCTTGGCCGCTGGCCACCAAGCGCAGGATCGGCTGACGTGCCGATGGGCGGCGGTTACGCGCCCTGGATGGTGGTGACGTCCACGCGGCCGCGCACCGTCGGCCCGGCGAGCGCCACCAGCACGGCGACGCCGGTCAGCACGATCATCACGGTGAACCCGTGGTGGAACCCGGAAACCATGGCGTCGGCGGGGGTGGCGCCGGCGGCCTGCTCGCTGGCGAACCGCCGGGTGGCCAGGGTGGCCAGGACCGCGAGGCCGACCGCGCCGCCCACCTGCTGGGCGGTGTTGAGGATGCCGGAGGCCGCGCCGGCCTCGGACGCGGCGATGCCGGTGACCGCGGTGACGGTGTTGGGCACGAGCGCGAGGCCGAGGCCGGTCCCGCACAGCAGCAGCGCGGGGAGGAGCTCGGCGGAGTAGCTGCCGGTGACCGTGGTGCGCAGCAGCAGGAACTGGCCGGCACCGCACAGCACCAGCCCGGTGACGACCAGCGCGCGGCTGCCGACCCGGGGCAGCAGCTTGATCGCCACGCCGGTGAACAGCGCGATGGCCAGGCCGAACGGTGCCCAGGACCAGCCGGTGCGCAGCGGCGACCACTGGTGCACCTGCTGCATGTACAGGGTGAGGAAGAAGAACATCCCGTACAGCGCGGAGGCCGCCAGCATGGTGAGGATGTTCGCCACGGCGACCGGTCGGTGCGCGAGCAGGCTGAGCCGGATGAGCGGGTTGCCGGCCCGCAGCTCGTAGGTGACGAACGCGGTCAGCAACGCGGCCGAACCGGCCAGGCCCGCGATGGTGACCGGGTCGTCCCAGGACCGGTGCGAGGTGTTGATCACGGTGTAGATCAACAGCAGCAGACCGCCGGTGACCAGCGTGGCGCCGATCGGGTTGAGCCGGCCGCCCCGCTCGGGCGCGGCGAGCCCGCGGTTCGGGAGCAGCAGCGTCAGCACGCCGAGCACGATCGCGATCGGCACGTTGACGAAGAAGATCCACTGCCAGCCGACGGTGTCGGTGATGACGCCGCCGAGGATGACCCCGCTGACGCCGGCGATCCCGATCAGGCCGCCCCACAGGCCGAGCGCGCGGCGGCGCTCGTGCTCCGTCGAGAACGTGACCACCAGGATGCTCAGCGCGGCCGGGCTCAGCAGCGCACCACCGAACCCCTGGATCGCGCGGGCCACGACGAGCAGTTCCGGCGAGTCGGCCAGACCCGCCAGCAGCGAGGCCGCGGCGAACAGCGCCAGTCCGATACGGAACATCCGCAGGCGACCGAACAGGTCGGCGCACCGGCCGCCGAGGAGGAGGAACCCGCCGAACAGCAACATGTACGCGTCGACCACCCAGGCGAGCGACGCGGTGCCGAAGCTCAGCTCCCGGCCGATCGACGGCAGTGCGACGTTGACGATCGTCTCGTCGATCACCACGACGAACTGCGCGCCGCAGGTGATCGCGAGGGTCAGTGCGGCGACCCAGGCGGAGTGCGGGCGACGGGTCAGGACCTCGCCGCGCACGGCGCCCCGCATCTGGTTGACCACGCTCACATGCCTACCGCACGCGCCTCAAGAGTGGCTCGAGCTGCCTTTCTTGGGCGGGCGGAGTACAGGGCACGGGCGATGAACGCGGGGTTCAGCAGCTTCAGCATCGAGCGGTTGCGGGTGATCACGGCGGTGAACTTGGCGGCCACCTTGGGATCCCGGACCGAGGCGGCCAGCACCACCTTCATGATCCCGGACAGCGCGAGCCGCGTGCTGAGGTCGATGATCTGGGCCTGGTGCGGGAGCAGCCGGAAGCGGTGGGTGCGCTCGTAGCGGCGGGCGGCCTGGTCGATGCGGTTGGGGTGGCCGGCGCGGACCGCGTCGGCCACGGCGTCGCTGAGCCACTCGCCGCCCTGGATGGCCCAGCCGCAGCCCGACCCTTCCAGCGGGTCGGCGACCATCGCGGCATCACCGACCAGCGCGACGCCGGGCGCGGTGATCCGCCAGCGGGTGACGCTGGGGTAGGAGCGGGCGCTCAGCACGTCCGAGGTGCGCTGGGCGCGGGACAGGTCGGGGCCGTCCGGCACGTTCCGGTACGCGTCGAGCAGCACGCTCTCCTTGTCGGCCTGCTCGCCCGGCAGCCGGTTCTTGTCCAGCATCGCGGCCAGCACGACGTGGCCGTCGTCCATCGCGCCGAGCGAGAGGACGTCCGGCATGTTCAGCCAGATGCTGAGCGTGCGGTCGGCGGGCACGTCGACGTTGCGGTAGTGGGCGAAGAGGAAGAACCGCTTGGGATCGGTCTTGTACCCACGCAGCCCGGCGAGCTCGGCGACCTTCGACGAGAAGCCGTCGGCGCCGACCACCAGGCGGGCGCCGAGCCGGCGGGACTCGCCGCCGACGGTCGCCAGCACACCGTCCACCCGGCCCTGGCGGTCGCGGGTCAGCTCCCGCACCTTCGCGCCCATCACCAGGTCCACGCCCGCGGCCTCGGCGGCGGCCTTGCGCATCAACGGATCCAGGGTCTCCCGCCGGATGTTGTAGCCGTGCGGCGGGCAGTCGTCGGACTCCGGAACGTGCAGCCAGCCGTAGGGCGTGTTGAACGCGTCGTAGGCGCGAACGCCGCCGGCCGCCTCGATCGCCTTGTCCACCCCGATCCGCTGCAGGGTGGGCAGCGCGCTGGAGCGGATGGAGGTCGTGCACATTCGCTTGTAGGTGGACGGGTGGCGATGTGCCTCCAGCAGCGCCACGTCCAGACCGCTGCGTCCCAGAAGGATCGCCGCGGTGCAGCCGGCGAGGCCGCCGCCCACGATCACCACGTCGTAGTTGTCGGCCAGGTTGTCAGCCACGGTGTCAGCCATGGTGGGCCTGCTTCTGCCTGGTCTGCCGGTCCAGGTAGACCTTCGCCCGGTCCATCTCGCCGCGGATGTTGCCGGGGAGGGTCCGCCGCAGGATCGCCTCCATCAGCCACCGGGCGGCGGGCGTGACGTCCATGGAGGTCACGCTGCGGACCCGGGTGCCGCCCTCGACCGGCGTGCACTCGAACGAGGCGTCGAACCTGACCAGGTGGCGGATCCACCGGTTGTGCGGCAACGGCGCCATCGACATCTCGATGGAGGTGCCCGGGACGCGGCGCACCCACATCACCATCTTGGGCGCCGGCCCGGGAATGCCGGGCAGCACCGGGCGGAACTTGAACTCGGTGAGATCGCCGTCGCGACGGGCCCAGTCGATTGTGCCGATCTTGTCATCGACCTCGGCATAGCGGTGGACGTCCAGGACGAACTCGAGAAAATCGTCCGGCGTGCAATTCATCGTCTCTTCGACAACGACTTCCAGCATGCGAGCAGCATAGAGCGCACCCCCGGTTGTTTCGCAAAAAGCGCTCGCCTCCGACATAGTGGGAAACACCCCGGCAGCCGGCGAGAGGATGGCTTGTGTCCGAGCTCAGTATTGCCGCGTTCGGCCGGTATCTGCCCGCCGAGGTGGTCGAGGCGGAACCGGTCGACCCGGCGGTGGATCCGTTGGGCGCCAACCCGTTCCTGCGCCCGCCGCGCACCCGGCACCGGGTCGGGCAGGGTGAGCGCGCCGCGGAGATGATCGAGCGGGCGGCGCGGCCGATGTTCGAACGGCTCGGGATGGACCCGGCGGGCAACGTGGATCTGTTGCTCACCAACGTGTTGCTGCCGGACAACTTCATCACCGGCAGCGGTGCCGAGGCCGCGCGGTTGCTCGGCTGCGACCCGGAGCTGGTCCTCGACGTGCACAACAGCGGCTGCGCCTCGTTCCCCTACCTGCTCAGGATCGCCCGGTCGATGATCGTCAGCGGCGAGGCGCGGCGGGTGCTGATCGCCAACGTCCAGAACACGGCCGGCCAGGTGTACGCGCAGCCCGAGCTGAGCAGGACGAACAGCGCGCTGACCGCGGGGGACGGCTGTGGTGTCGCGTACGTGACCGCGGACGAGGCGTCGCCGGTGCTCGGCGTGCACGTCCGCAGCACGCCCGCGTTCGCCGCGGACATGAGCCTGGTGACCGGGTCCGGCCGCAGGTATTGGGAAGAGGGTCCCGGCGAGGTCGAGATCGCGTTCGCCGAGGAGCGTCAGAAGGAAATCATCGAACGCGGCAACCGGCTCGTTCCCGAGGTCGTCGGGGAATTGTGCAGCAAAATCGGAGTCGGGCTCGAGGAGATCGACCTCCTGGTGACCAACCAGCCGAACCGGATATTCCTGATGAAATGGCGGAACACGCTCGGGCTGTCGCCGGACCGGCATTTCGACACATTCGACAGGTTCGGCAACCTGTATGCCGCGGGAGTGCCGGTCACGCTGGCGACCGCGGCCGCTGAGGGGAAACTGCGCGACGGCGCGCTGGTGGTGATGGCCGGGTTCGCGCACGCGGGCGACTTCGCTGCCGCCGCCGCGATGCGCTGGCACTCCGGCTGAGCACGGCTACCGCACGCCGGCGGTCGGCAGCCACCTCTCGATGGCTTCGGCGGTCACCCCGGCGTGCTCCTCGAGGATGGAGAAGTGGTCGGCGGCCACCGGCGTGACGGTGTCCGCGACCTGCCATGCCGGCCAGGGGCTCGCGGAGGCGCTGACCTGTAGCACCGGGACCGTCGCGTGGGTGTGCTGCCAGTCCTGGAAGATCCGCAGGTATGCACCCATGGCGAGCAGGTTGTCGTCGTTGACGATGACCCCGTCGGGATCTCGGTCGAGCACGCTGCCCATCGCCCAGTCCAGCATGGCGTCCTGCCGTGCGGGGCTGGGGTCGAAGGTGTCGATCAGTACGACGCCGCGGGCGGCCGGCTGACCGGTGCGCGCCATGCGCCCCGCCAGCGCATGCGCGACGACGCCGCCGATCGAGTGACCGACCAGCACGTAGGGTCCGCCGCCCGCGACCAGGTGGACGGTCGCGGCGAGGGCGTCGAGCGCGGCGGTCCAGGTCGCCGGGACCGGGCTGTCGCGGTCGAACCCGGGCAGGACCAGCGCCGAGGTCCGGGCTCGCCGGTCGAACGCGGTCGCCAGCCTGACGAACTGATGTGGCCCGGAGCCGGCGAGGAACGACGGCACGTAGATCAGCTGGGGCCGGGCGTTCCCCTCGCTGACGAGCACCCGGCGCGGCGGGCCGGTCAGCTCGGTCGCCGACCGGAAGGCCGGGATGAAGCGGGATCCGGTGGTCAACATCGGGAGGGCGTCGGGCAGCCGGCCGGCGTCGTGCGCCTGCCGCAGCAGCCGGGTCAGCGAGCCGGGGGCGGCGCGCGGCATCAGCCTGGGAGTGGTCACCGGATCCCCAGCTCGTTGTCGATGAGGTCGAACAGCTCGCTGGCCGACGCCGACTCGATCTGGCCGGCCGACACGGCGGGCACGGCGTCGACGAGGAACCGTTGGAGCGCCTGCAACCGCTCGGCGAGTCGGCTGCGCTCGGTGTCGGTCACGGTCTCCGACAGCACGGCCAGCTGGTCGAGCACGGCGTCGACCGGATTCGGCGGCTGCTGCGGCCGCAGGTGGGTGAGCAGGTGCTCGGTGAGGGCTCGTGGTGTCGGGTGATCGAAGACGAGCGTGGGCGGGAGGGTGAGCCCGGTGGCGTGGTTGAGCTGGTTGCGGAGCTGGACCGCGGTGAGGGAGTCGAATCCGAGGTCCTTGAACGTGCTGGTGGTCTGGATGGCGTGCGGGCCCGAGTGGCCGAGGACGGCGGCGGTGGTGGTGAGCACGACCTGCTGGACGTGGTCGTGGTGCTTGCCGGGTGGCAGGTCGGCCAACTGCTGGAGCAGGGCGCCCTTGTTCGGCTTCCCGGCACCGCCGCGGCGGGCGGTCGCCGGCAGGAGCCGGTGGAGGATGGGCGGTGCGGTGTCCGCGCTGAGCCCGGTGGGGGAGAAGCGCATCGGGCAAAGCTGGGGCGCGGTGTGCGCGATGGCGGTGTCGAGGTGGTGTAGTCCGGTGGTGGTGGGCATGGGGTGGATGCCGGTGGTGGTGAGGCGGTTGTGGTCGGTTTTGGTGAGGTGGTGGGTGAGTTCGGTGCTTGCTTGCCAGTGGCCCCAGGCGAGGGTGGTTGCGGGTTGGTGGTGGTGGTGTCGGTGGTGGGCGAGGGTGTCGAGGAAGGTGTTGGCTGCGGCGTAGTTGGCTTGTCCTGGTCCGCCGAGGGTGGC
>NZ_DASWSJ010000381.1:0-9266 GCF_036402745.1 Actinophytocola sp.
GGAGTCGGTGGGCTTCACCGGCTTCGGTGAGTCGTCGGGGGCCGGGACGGGGGTCGTGGGGGTGTCCTGCCACTCCGCGGGGACGTACTCCGGGATCTGCTCCTCCGCCGGCCCGACCGTCGTCAAGGTGCGGCGCCGGCCGCGGGACGAGCGGATCGCGAACCAGCCGAACACGGCGCCACCAAGAACGAACAGGCCGCCCAGCAGGATCTGGTTGCCCGACTGGCGCCAGAAGTCCGAGCCCGGCGAGCCGGTCGGCACCGCGTCGCCCGCGTCGGCCTCGGGGGCCGGGGACGCCTCGATCGGCTCGGCGATGCCGGCGTCCGCGGCGAGGAGCGGGAGGGCGGCGACCGCCTTGTAGACGTCCGAGTCGAGGTTGTCGCCGACGAGACCCCCGGTGCTGATGATCTCCAGCGCGTCGAGGTCCGCTGTGGACGGTCCGCTCGGCAGGCTCACGACGGAGTAGCTCGCCGAGTCCTCGGACTCCGACGACGACGGCGTCCAGGTGACGCTGGCCTGGAACTCCACGCTCGAACGGCAGCGGGAGGGCGCGTCCGAGAGCGCGACGCCGGTCCCGAAGTTGGAGCCGACGCTCGTCTCCGGGACACCCTCGTTGTCGACCTGGACCGACCAGCCGTAGCAGACGCCCTGCGCGTCGTACGCCTCGGCGATCGTGGCGACCAGCTCGTCGGCCTCGGCCGGGTCGAAGACCACGTCCGCGGCCGCGGCACCCGGCGCGACGACGAGCCCCGACAGGACAGCACCGAGGACGAAACCCAGGCGGCGCATCACTTTCCGGCCCCCGGTCCGCCGCCCCGGATGACCTCGCCCGAGCCGCCCCCGGTGCCCCACACACCCGCCACGAACGGGAACCAGTGCGCGTACCCGCGGCGCTCGTCGTCGAGGTAGATCCGGGAGCCCGTCCCGCTCGCGGTGATCGCGACGATGTCGCCGGAGTAGCGCAGGAAGTAGCCCTGCGGGTCTACCTGGGTGTCGGCCGGCGACACGGCCGAGCGGATCGACTCGTAGACCGCCGTGGGCTTCTGGTCCGACGCGTACACGATCGAGTTGCCGTTGCCCGACACGCGCCGGTAGTTGTCATTGAGGTGGTCGCGGATGCCGCCGCCACCGAGGAACGCGAACAGCAGCACGATGAGCCCGACGGCGCCGAGCCCGCCGGCGATCAGCAGCTTGGGACGCACCCTCATACCGGCTTCACCGCGCTCAGCGTCTCGACCAGCTCACCGGCCTGCGGGTAGGCGTGCCAGGTGCGCCATGCGGCGCCGCCGGACTCGGGCCAGGTCCGCAGCGCGGTGATCGCGTAGGGCGCGCCGGGGAACTCGGCGACCAGCACGCGCGAGTCGTTCTCGGAGTCGCGGACGATCGCGTTGACCCGCGCGGCCAGCTCCTCGGGGAACAGCCGGTGGACCCGCGCCGCGAACCGCACGCGCAGCCCCTCGATCACGCTCTCCTCGTGCTCGGGCAGGTCGCCGAGGCGGTCGGGCAGGCACGCCACGGTCTCCGACCACGACTCCGGCCACAGCGAGATCGACGACGTCGGCCAGGTCGGCGTCCCCGGCCCGACGATGACCTGGTGCGAGGTGCCGAGCACGCGCAGCTCCAGCTCGACCGCGGGCAGGAGCACGCGGTGGGTGCCGAGCGCGGGTAACGGCTCGAGGCCGTAGTTGAGGCTCAGGTCGGCGGCGCGGGAGTCGGTGAACCGGGTGACGATGCGGGTTCTCACGCGCGGTCGCTGCCCGCCGGGTAGACGCGCAGCGCCGGCAGGGCGACGGACTCGCCGAGGCCGGCCTCCCATTTGCCGCCGTCGAAGCGCTCGAAGCTCAGCGCCTTGCCCTCCGGGCCCTCGTAGTCGACGTACTCGACGCTGCCGCGCTCGGCGACCGTGGTGGTGCCCTCGGAGGTGTAGCGGGCGGTGCCGTCCTCCTCCTTGCGGTAGCTGACGCCGCCGACCTCGATCGTCTTGCCGCCCGGCGACTCGACGAGGTCGGTCTCCCGCCAGAACACGACCTCGAGGTCCGGGTCCTCCTCGACCGACACCCAGACGCGGTCGCCGCGGGCGTCGTCGAGGAAGTGCTCCGACCAGCTGTAACCGCCCTCGGTGAGACGCAGCGAGCCGCGCACGAAGTACAGCTGGTCGCCGTAGTCGATCATGTCACCGGCGCGGACCGTACGGATGTCGGTGACACCCTCGTGGTCGGCCAGCGGATCCTGGGGCTTGGCCGGGGCCTGCGGCGCGGGCTTGCTCCGAGCCCGCGACCGGAGGACGAGCAGCACGATCAACGCCACCACGAGCACGATCAGCACGATCAGGAGCGCGATCACGTCTGGTTCCTCCCCAAATCACGGATATGCCGGCGAGCATAGTCAGCCGCACCGGTTCCCGGTCCGGAGGCGTCACGGCCGGCCCTCCCTCGCCCCTCCAGGCGAACCGAGGTCGATCTGGTCTGACCGCGGGCCGCGTGTTCGATCGGTACGACGTGCCGGTTCACCGGGCGGGCTGACGGTCAGCCCGCGCCCAGGCAGATGAACGGGCGGCGGAACGGGTCCCCGGCCATCGCGGCCGCCAGGGCCACCGCCGGGCGGTCGCCCTCGGCTATGCGGCGGTGGTAGTCGACCATCGTGGTGGCCGCGGCCTCGTCGCCCACCCGGCTCGACGCGGCCACCACCGTGCGGACGCCGCCGGCCAGCAGGCCGCCGGCGAAACCCAGTGCCTCGTCGCCCGGGCGGATGTGGTTCATCGCCAGCTCGCACGCGGCCAGCACGCAGTGCCGCGGCGGCCGGCCCAGCCGGGACAGCTCATGGGCGAACAGCGGGCCGTCGGCGAGCTCCAGCCGGGAGAACATCGCGTTCGTCGGCTCGTGCTCGCCGTGTGCGGCCAGGTGCGCGGTCGACGCGTCGTCCAGGGCCTGGCGCACCGCGGCGACGGTCGCGGCCGCGCCGGTGAGGTGCACGGCGCCGGGGTAGATGTCGCGCAGCTCGTCCTCCTCGGCGATCGCCTCCGCGAGCAGCGGGCCGCGAGCGATCACCACGTGGTCGGCGTCCACGGCGCCGAGCTCGGCGGAGAGCCACGCGGTGGCCGACGGCGCCACCACGACCGGCCGCCCGCGCAGCGACGGCAGGCTGCCCCACGGCACCGCGTACAACGCCCCGGTCGGCACGACCACCAGCTCGCGCTCGCCGACGACCGGCGCGAGCGGCGCGATCAGCCGCGCGTCGAGCTCCTCGGCGCTGCGCCGGGCCGAGTCCGTGACCACCCGGGCGAGCGGCGCGGGCAGGCCGTCCGGGGCGAGCGCGTCGAGGTCCGCGTGCAGCCGGTGCGCCCACTCGCCCGTCTCCGCCGCCGACGCGAGCCGGGCCAGCCGCGTCCGGCCGCCCGCGACGACGACGGCGACCAGCTCGTCGCCGGACACCGCGAACGTCACCAGCGCCCGCTCCCCCAGCGCCGCGACCACCTCGGCCAGCGACGCGACCGGGCGCGGCCGGCCCCACGGCGTCGTGTACCAGCCCTGCCGCAACACCTCCCGCTCCAGCGCCGCGGCCTGCCGCTCCTGCCGCCTCGCCGACCGCCCGCCGACCCGCTCCAGCTGCACCGCCCGCCGCAGCGAGCGCAGCGCGGTGACCTTCGCCGCGAGCACCGGGTCGTCGATGGCCGGCATGGGCTCGTAGCGGTACACCTGCGCCCGGGTCCGCTCCAGCCAGCCGAACAGCTGCCGCGCGGACCGGCGCGGCCCGTTGAGGACCAGGCCCACGGCGAGCTCGCCGAGCTGCTGGCCGTGGATCGCGGTGCCGCACACCAGCTCCAGCCCGCCCATCCGATCGCGGGCCCGGCCGAGCTCGACCAGCCCGCCGCGGGCCTCGGCCAGCGCCCGCCGCCGGTCGCCGCGGGCCACCGCCAGCTCGGCGCGGCACAGCCGCAGCAGCATCAGGTGGTCCAGCGGGGTGGTCGGGCGCTGCCGGGGCAGCTGGTCGAGCAGCAGCTCGGCCACCGCCGGGCAGCCGCGGCGCAGCTCCAGCCGGACCGCGAGCATCAGCGCGAGGCCGGTCTCGTCCTCCAGCATCAGCGCGCGCAGCGTCTCCGCGAGCTTGACCGCCCGCTCCGGCAGCCGGGCCGGGATCCGCCCGGACGCGAGCGCCGCCGCGGTCTGCGCGCGCAGGGCCACGAGCGCGGCGACCGCGGCCCAGCGGGTGTTGCCCCGCCGGGTGAAGCTGCGTTCCGCGGACCGCGCCCGCCGCCGGGCGTCGCCGATCTTGCCCGCCAGCAACGCGGCGGCCGCGCGCACGACCTCCGCCTCGGCGAGGTCCTGCCGGGCCCGCTGCTGGCGCAGCCGCGGGATGGCGTCGTCGAGCTGACGGGCCGCGTCGGTGGCGAGCCCGGCGGCGAGCAGCGCCCGCGCGCGGTCGAGCTGCAGTGCCGGCAGCAGCCCCGGGCTCAGCTCGCGGAAGCTGCGCTCGGCCTCGTCGTAGTGCCGCAGCGCGACCGGCAGGTCCCCGGTCATGTAGGCGGCGTAGCCGAGGTTGTGCCGGGCCTTGGCGGCCAGCAGCGGCAGGCCGCGCGCCTCGCTCGCCTCGATGCACCGGGCGAAGTCGGCGGCGGCGAGCTGGACCTGGGCGGAGAGCAGGTAGGCCGTGCCGCGGTTCAGGTACGCGCCCGCCAGCACGCTCGGGTCCCCGGTGCCGCTGCGGATGCCCCGCTCGAGCCGCGGGATCGCGTCGTCGAACACCTCGAGGCTCTCGGCGACCCGGCCGGCCCGGTAGAGGAACAGCGCCCGGTGGGCGAGCACGAGCCCGTCCAGCTCGGCGCGCTCCGGGCCGTCCGGCAGCAGCCTCGCGTGCCGCTGCGCGTCGTCGAGCCCGTCGAGGCCGGCCGCGAGCGAGTCGGCCTCGACGTCCACGTAGGCCAGGCTGACCAGGACCCGCACCCGCAGCGCGGTGGCCGCGCGGTCGGGCCCGGCGATCCGGCCCAGCCGGCGCAGGGCGTCGGTGAGCAACGACCGGCCGTGCCCGAACCGGTACGCGCCCACGGCCTCACGCGCGCGGGCGTGCAGCTCGGACGCGCGGGCGAGGTCGGCGGACGACGCGGCACTCACGCCGGCCGAGCTTCTGGCGCGGTTCCGCTGATCACGAACAGCCAGCCTCTCAGGAGCGCTCGCCCAGGGCGCGTCCGCGGCCAGGGGCCGCCGGGGTTCGAATCGCGCGGCCGATGATCCATCAGACGTCTAGTGTCCCGCGCGGGACACTAGCGCCATCCTCGTTCCGTCAGCTCGGCGTCGGTCAGCTCCAGGGCGCGGACGGCGCGGTCGGCCCCGAACGACCTCGCGGCCGCGTCCGAGTCGCACAGCGCGTTCGCCAGCAGGCCGGCGACCACCGGGGTGGCGAACGACGTGCCGGCCCACACCGCGAAGCCGGTGCGCAGGTCGTCCGGGTCCGGCCCGGTCCGCCAGCGCGGTCCGACCCCGGCGCCGTCGAGCTTCTGGAAGCCGCCCGTGGCCACCCCCTCGACCATGGGGACCGTGCTGACCAGGGCATTGCCCGGCGCCCAGCGGCAGACCCACGGGCCGTGGTTGCTGAACGCCGCCGTGGTGACCCCGGAGGCGTTGAGCGCGCCGATCGCGGCGAGCAGCGGGTTGCCGGTGGTCGCGGAACTGTCCTGGCCGAACGCGGCGGGCAGGAACGGCCGGGTCGTCGCGTCGTTGCCGGCCGCGGCGACCACCAGCACGCCGAGGTCGGTGAGCCGCTCGATCGCGGCGGAGATCTGCAGCACGTCGGAGGGGGTGGCGGTCTCCGGGTAGAAGCCCAGCGACAGCGACACGACGTCGACCAGCTGGTCCGGCGTGCCGTCGGCGATGGCGTCGGCCACCCGCCGGCGCAGCCAGTCGAGCGCGAACAGCACCGAGCCCTCGGTGGAGCAGCCGTCGGTCTCCAGCACCCGCAGCGACAGGATGCGTGCGTCCGGGCACATCTGGTGGACCAGGCCGGCGACGAACGTGCCGTGCCCGAAGTGGGAGTCGGTGAACCCGAGCAGCGGCTGGATCTCGTCCGGCTGGTCCTCGGGCGCGAGCAGCGGGTGCGGCGTGCCGGCGCCCGGCTCGTGCACGGCCAGGTCCTGCTGGAACGCCGGGGAGACCTCGACGACCGGATCCATGCCGACCGGGCCGACCGTGAGCCAGTCGTGCCGGCCGATGCCGGTGTCGAGGACCGCGACGACCGGGCGGCGCTTGCCGGGCAGGTCGGCGGGCCGGCGGCGGGCCGGCTGCTTGCCGAGCATCGCGACCGGGTTGCGGCTGCCGGTGTAGAGGGTGATCCGGCCGTCGCCCATGCCGCCGCCGTGGTTGATCGGGGCGCCGTCGACGTTGCCGCCGTGGTTGATCGGCGCGCCCTCCACCGTGACCGAGGCCGACAGGACGAGGTGGTTGAGGCCGATCTCGCTGCCGCGCTTGTCGCCGAACGCCCGGCGCAGCGTCACCAGCGCGGCCCACGGGTCCGGCGGCCGGTCGGTGACCTGGTCCTGCCTGGTCACCAGCGGCACCGGCACCGGCAGGTCGGGGTGGACCCGGCGGACGCTGTCCCGCCAGCCCTCGTCGCCGGAGGGCCGGAGCTCGACACCGAGCGCCTCGAGCGCCCTGTTGTAATCGTTGGGCTCCTCCGGGAGCAGGCCCTGCGCCTCCCGCGCCGGCAGGAGCAGGCTGTCCGCGCGGTAGGCGGTGGACAGCGGCCAGCTGCCGTCGTGGGCCCGCACGGCCGTCGACGGCTCCAGCAGCCTGGCGCGGTGCCGGGCGAGGGTCCCGAGCGGAAGGCTGATGACGTCGGGAAAACGGGTACTGCGGTCGCTGGGCCGATCGGGGGACCCCGGGCCGCCGTTCGAGCTAGCGCTGATCATGAATCACCTCGGCTGAGTGGGTTAGTCGCGCACCACCTACGTCGACGGTCCGCCCCGCGGCGTAACGCCGTGGGCCGATCGGGAAAGCCCGGTTGCCGTCAGGGACGGGTGAGCGCGATGGTGGCGCTACCGAGCACCACATCACCGGCCGGGTCCTCGCGGTAGAGCACAACGGCCTGTCCTGGCGCGACCCCACGCAGCTCGCCGGCCAGCCCTACCACCAGCTCGCCGTCCACAATGGACGCCGTGGCGGCCGCGGTGCCGCCGTGCGCGCGAACCTGCGCCACGCAGCGGGTCTCGCCGGTGAGCGCGGTGCCGGACGGCCACATCGGACGCCGGGCCACGATCTCGCGAACCGTCAGCCGCTCGGCCGAGCCGACCCGCACCGAGCCGGACACCGGCTCGAGCGAGAGCACGTAGCGCGGCCGGCCGTCCGCGGCCGGAACCCGCAGGCCCAGGCCGTGCCGCTGGCCCACGGTGAAGCCGTGCACACCGGCGTGGGCGCCGAGCACCGCGCCGGTCTCGTCGTCGACCAGGTCCCCCGGCCGCTCGCCGAGGTGGCGGGTGAGGAACGCCCGGGTGTCGCCGTCCGGGATGAAGCAGATGTCGTGGCTGTCCGGCTTCTCGGCCACCGCGAGCCCGCGCTGCGCCGCCTCGGCCCGCACGTCGGCCTTGACCGAGCCGCCGAGCGGGAACATCGCGTGCCGCAGCTGGTCCGCGGTGAGCGAGGCGAGCACGTAGGACTGGTCCTTACCCTCGTCGGCGCTGCGCCGCAGCTCGGGCTGACCGTCCACAAGCGACAGCCGGGCGTAGTGGCCCGTGCACACCGCGTCGAAGCCGAGCGCGATGGCCTTGTCCAGCAGGGCGGCGAACTTGATGCGCTCGTTGCACTTCAGGCACGGGTTGGGGGTGCGGCCGGCGGCGTACTCGGCGACGAAGTCCTCGACGACGTCCTCGGTGAACCGCTCGGCGAAGTCCCAGACGTAGAAGGGGATGCCGAGGATGTCGGCGACCCGGCGCGCGTCGTGCGCGTCCTCGACCGTGCAGCAGCCCCGCGCGCCGGTGCGCAGCGTGCCCGGCTTGGCCGACAGCGCGAGGTGCACGCCGACCACGTCGTGCCCGGCCGCCACCGCCCGCGCGGCCGCCACCGCCGAATCGACCCCACCACTCATCGCCGCGAGCACCCGCATGGGCTCAGACTTCCACGTGCGCCTGAGCGGCCGCCGACCGGCGCAGCCCGACCACGCCGGCGTTGCGCGCCCGCGCCACGACCGGGCCGATCGCCTCGGCGACCGCGTGCACGTCGGCCGGGGTGGAGGTGTGCCCGAGAGAGAACCGCAGCGAGCCGCGGGCCAGCGCCGGCTCGACGTCCATCGCGAGCAGCACGTGGCTGGGCTGGGCCACACCCGCGGTGCAGGCCGAGCCGGTGGAGCATTCGATGCCCCGCGCGTCCAGCAGCATCAGCAGGCTGTCGCCGGCACAGCCGGGGAAGGTGAAGTGCGCGTTGCCCGGCAGCCGCGAGGGCGCGTCGTCCACATCGGACTGACCGGGGTCGCCGTTGAGGACCGCGTCGGGCACCGCGGCCCGCACGGCCTCGATGAGCTCGTCCCGCAGGCCCGCGAGGCGCTCGGCCTGCTCGGCGCGGTTGGCGACGGCGACCCGGACCGCGGCGGCCATCGCGACGATGCCCGGCACGTCGAGGGTGCCCGAGCGGACCTCGCGCTCCTGCCCGCCGCCGTGCAGCAGCGGCGCGCACGGCACGTCCCGGCCCAGCAGCAAGGCGCCGACGCCGAAGGGGCCGCCGATCTTGTGCGAGGTGACGGTGAGCGCGCTGGCCCGCGACGCGGTGAAGTCGACCGGGATGGCGCCGAGCGCCTGGACGGCGTCGGTGTGGAAGGGGATGCCGTGCTCGGCGCAGGTGGTGGCGAGCTCGCGGACCGGGTTGACCGTGCCGACCTCGTTGTTGGCCCACATCACGCTGACCAGCGCGACCGAGTCCGGGTCGCCGGCGATGGCCGCGCGCAGCGTGTCGTCGTGCACCCGGCCGAACCCGTCGACCTCGAGCAGGGTGATCTCCGCGCCCTGGTGCTCGGCGAGCCACTCCACGGCGTCCAGGACGGCGTGGTGCTCGACCGAGGACACGAGGATCCGTCTGCGCTCGGGGCGCTCGGCCTGCCGGGCCCAGTAGATGCCCTTGACCGCCAGGTTGTCGCTCTCGGTACCGCCTCCGGTGAAGATCACCTCGGACGGCCGGGCGCCCAGCGCCGCGGCGATCTCCTCGCGCGCCTCCTCCACCATGCGCCGCGCCCGGCGGCCGGAGGTGTGCAGCGAGGACGCGTTACCCCGGGCGGGCCGCGCTTGTGTCAGG